>NZ_QSQJ01000016.1:72808-73810 GCF_003436715.1 Prevotella sp. TF12-30
TATATTGAGTGTAGGCTGATGCCCAATATGCCTCCTGCAAGCACCCTATATGCCGATATCCGAAACCATCTTTCCTGGTGTTGCTACACTCTCGGGGAGTGGGTGATTTTTATGCTACCATCTCGGCGAGAAACAGCTTATTTCATTTCATCCGAGTTGAGTATGGTGATGGTCTTGCCCTCAATCCTGATGGCACCCTTCTCCTCGAATTCAGAGAGGCAGCGGAGGAGCGAGAACTTCTGGATGCCGAAGATATCTGCCATTTCCTGTCGGCTGACATCCAGCCGGATGGTTCTGCTCTGCTGTTCGGTAGCCATCTTGATGAGGTATTGCGCCACCTTCTCCTTGACGGAGAAAAGGGAGAGCATGCGCATTTTCTGCGAAAGGAAGATATCTATCCTTGACAGGTGCTGGATGAAGTTCCAGCGTATGCGCTCATCAGTATCTATCAGCAGTTTCAGTTCAGAAGGCCTCATGCGCAGGAGGGTAGTCTTCCTGCTTGTCTCCACGCTTACGGGCATCTCGTTATTATGTGCGAATATATAGGCAGGGGCTATCAGCATCGATTCTCCCAGCCTATCTATCTGGGCCTGCTTGCCCGACAATCCTGACATGCGGGCTATCATCTCCCCCTCGACAATGATGTCGGCATATCTGCAGGGCATTCCTGCCAGCACATAGGTTTCCCTGGCAGCAAGCTCCACCATCTGGTAGCTTACCATCGACAGTGCCTCTCTGATTTCCTCTGGAGTAAATCCCTCAAACACCGTGCATTTCTGCAAGGTAACGAATATTGATTCTTTCATACATTTAAGTTTTATATTCAATAACGCATTTTCTCCCGATTTATTGTTCGCTTCCTTTAGAATCTTGAAGGCAGAATCTCCGCACGCCCTATAAGAGTAGAATCTTACTAGCTAAAGCTCTGGTAATAAGCAAGAAAAATACGAAAAAACTTTGTTGTCTTAAAATAAAGTCGTAACTTTGCAGCTGAAAATTAAT
>NZ_QSQJ01000017.1:0-70914 GCF_003436715.1 Prevotella sp. TF12-30
CTATCACAATAACAGTTATCACAGTTTCTCGAAACACTTTTCTTTTTCTCATTCCAGAACTAACTATATATATTATATATTTATATATATATATATAGTTAAATTACATTTAACATTTTCCTTCCCTTCAGATACCCCCTCCGTAAAAACTGTGATAACTGTTATTGTGATAGCTGTGATGGAAATTCCCCAATACGTGATTTCATGAAAATGACAGCTCTGTGTAATTTTTTTAATAAGAAGAAAGCCAACAAGAAGGAAGCTGCGCAGGTTGCTGTTTTTGAGAATCTGGCATTCGGAACGGTAAGAACCGCTGCTAATGAGAAGGGCGAGCCTTGGTTCTGTGCGAAGAATTTGTGCGATGTGCTCGAATATAGAAAAATGAATTTGCTTGTAAATCAGCATGTTAACCCTCTTGATGCACTGAAACGGTGCATCAAGGATATGGTCTGTATGAACTGTTGGGCAGGGTGAAAAATATATAAAAATTCTTTTGTCTCGATTGTTTTTGCTATCTTTGCAAGCGGATTCTGACTTGAAGAGGGGAATCGGATGACTAATTAAATAATGTAATGATATAACTCTAAACAAAAATGAAGATAAAAATTGAACCGGCTACGCCTGACAGGGCGTCGCACATTGCATCGCTCATCATGGAGGCGATGAACCCAGGATGCTGCCAGAACCTGGCTGGTGCTCATCATACACTGGCGGAATTCCACCAGGTGATGGAAAGACTCGTAAGAATGGAGGATAGCCAGTATAGTTACCGCAATACGCTCCTGGCTACCAATAGCGAGGGCATTACTGCTGGTATCATCGTGTCTTACGACGGTGCACAGCTCAAGGCGCTGCGCAAGCGATTCATCGAGGAGGCTAAGGAAACCTTCGGCATCGACTATACAGGAATGGATCCGGAAACGCAGGAGGGCGAACTCTATATCGACAGCCTCGCCGTGCCTGCTGCCTTCCGTGGCAAGGGTATCGCCAAGATGCTGCTCAAGGCGGTGATAGAAAAAGGCAGGGAAATGGGCCTTCCTGCCGTGGGACTGCTCGTGGATAAGGGCAATCCGAAGGCAGAAAGACTCTATGCCAATATGGGATTCGAATACGTGAATGATGCCGTGTGGGGTGGCCACAGCATGAAGCATCTCCAGTATCCGCTACGCTAGTTCTCAGATTTCGATATCCGCTACTCCAGTTCCTCAATCTCATCTTCGTTCATCTCCCTGTCAAGCTGGTCGCGCCAGAGATACTTGCGGGTTTCGTGAACGATGATGCCGCTGAGACAGAGCAGGGAGATGAGGTTTGGTATCGCCATCAGGGCATTCATGCAGTCGGCGATATTCCATACCAGTCCGAGGCTGATGACACTGCCCAGGAAGATACTTACAATATACAACATGCGATAGATGAGCATCCAGCGCTTTCCCTTGAGATACTCTACGCAGCGTTCGCCATAATAGCTCCATCCCAGGGTGGTGCTGAAGGCGAAGGTGGCGAGGCCGATGGTGAGCAATGGGGCTCCTATGTATGGTATCTTGCTGAAGGCTGCCTTGGTAAGCGCTGCGCCATTGTGGTAGTCGATATCAGGATAGGCGATGATGCTGGAGGTGATGACCAAGCCCGTGAGGGCACAGATGATGACGGTATCCCAAAAGGTTCCGGTAGAGGATACCAGCGCCTGGCGTACCGGATTGCGGGTCTGGGCGGCGGCAGCTACGATAGGTGCCGAACCGAGTCCCGACTCGTTGGAGAAGAGTCCGCGGGCGATACCGTAGCGGGCTGCTATCATGAGGGTGCTGCCTGCAAAACCGCCTCCGGCTGCACGGGTAGTGAAGGCGGATTCGAAGATAATCTTCAGGGCTGGCAGGAGATAGGCGTGATTGACGATCAGGATGTAGATGCAGCCCACTACATAGAAAATCGCCATGAAAGGCACAAGCATTCCACATACTTTTGAGATGCTCTGCACACCACCGATGATGACTGCGGCACCGAGGAGGGTGACGATAGCGCCGGTGATGTATGGACTGATGCCATACTGGTTTTCTACCAGTGTGGAGATGGCATTCGCCTGTACGGTGCTGCCGATGCCGAAGGAGGCGAGGGCGGCAAAGAGGGCGAAGAGGATACCGAGCCACTTCCATCCCAATCCCTTTTCGAGGGCATACATCGGACCGCCAAGCATCTCTCCACGCTTGGTCTTGACGCGGTATTTCACGGCAAGAAGACCTTCGGCATACTTGGTGGAGATGCCGAAGACACCGGTGAGCCAGCACCAGAATACGGCACCTGGTCCACCCAGGGCGATGGCAGTGGCCACACCTATGATATTACCGGTACCGATGGTAGCGGCAAGGGCTGTGGCGAGGGCTCCGAACTGGGAGACATCGCCAGTAGCATTCTTGTCCTTCTTGAAGGACAGCGATATCGCCTGGAAAATCTTACGCTGCGGAAAGCGAAGGCGAACCGTCAGGAAAATGTGGGTTCCCAGCAGCAGGATGATCATCGGCCACCCCCAAAGGAACGAACTGAAGGATGTGAAAAATTCGTTGATTGCTTCCATGTTAATCTCTCTTTAAATTACAATTATAAAATCTATATCTATTTTTCTTCAAACTCTACCCGGGCATTGGGGAATCCCATAGCCTTGAACATATCGCGGAACTGCTGCCTGGCATTGCGCTGGGCGATACGGATATTGGCTGGGGTGAGGCAGCGTTTCTTCATCTGGGCATAGGCACGGTCGTAGAGTGCCTGGCGGTCGGCTCCCGTCCACTTTCCTTCATCGAAGAAGCTGCGGGTTCGGGCTTCGTCGATGAAGTTGTTATCCAGCAGTCGGATAGGAGGGAGGGTGCAGACGATGGAATCCTTCTCGGCATTTGCCTGGATCCATCCTTCCTTTACATCTTTCATATTGATGCCCAGGCGCAGGGTGCCGTAATAGATGCGCACCAGCTGGTCGTCGCCGAAGAAGCCGCGACGAACGGTATCTACCAGTTCCTCGTTGCTGATGGCGAGAAACTCCCATTCGCCTATCGCCTCGATGCTCTCTACCTGGGTAGGCGACAGGGTGGTCTGTTCTTCTGTGGTTACGCTCACCGTATTATCCTTGTTGAGCCAATAGAGCGTGCCCGCTAGTATGAGGGCAAGGATGGTGAGCAGGATGATGCCATATTTCTTCATATCTCATTCCTCCTTAGTTTGAGGGTTTATCTTTCTTCTCACTAGTTTTTATCTTTCTTCTCCACTCCCGAGTTCTGCAGGAATCTCCTGATATCATCGAGGGTGAACTTCTTGCGGAAGCTGATCTGGATGTTCTCTTCCCGGAAACCCATCTGCTTGAGCATCGGGATGAGGGTATTGGCTGCACTGATGCGAGCCTGCTCCATCAGGTCGAGGTTGGGAATATCGCGGATGATGCTCTCTCTGCCCTGCTGTTCCAGCTGGGTGAGTTCGGCATCGGAGTAGTTGCTGCGGGTGAGTGAAACATACTGTTTCAGTTTCTTGTGATCGATTCGGGTACTGGTGAGCACCATCTTCGGGTCGGGCAGGATGATTTCTATCTTATCGCCTTTACGGGACACATTCCTGTCTGAGAATCCCTGGAAATCTACATACGCCTTGATGGTAGCATCCATGGGGATGGCTACCTTTCGGTTGGAGCCTGGCACGGGGATGTTGAATTCTTGCTTTAGGAAGGAACCCTTAAGCTTGAACTGGTCATCGTGGGTGATGATCTTATGAACGTGCGCCTCGGCGGTATAAAGGCGCGTGCATTTCTGTATCTGCATCACCATCGTGGGGATGGTATCGATGGCGCTCTTCTTCTCTTCTGCCGGCTTCTTGGGAGAGCAGGAGAGGAGGCTGAGGATAACCGCCGGGATGAGGATAAAAAATACTTTCTTCATACGAATAAGGGTATAATTATACAATCTATATATAGAATATATGATTAAATATATAATAAGGATATAATAAAAGCTCTTGAAGTCAGGTTTAGCCCAACGTCAAGAGCTTTCTTATGTGATTAGAATTTTGCCATTTTGATAGCGTCGATAGCGCACTCGTCACCCTTGTTGCCCAACTTGCCGCCGCAGCGATCCTTCGCCTGTTGGAGGTCGTTGGTGGTGAGAAGTCCGTAGATGACAGGGATTTCCTGTGTGGCATTGAGGCGCGCAATACCGTAGGTGACACCCTCGCAGATATAATCGAAGTGCGGAGTCTCGCCACGAATCACACTACCCAGGATGATGACAGCATCGTAGCCGCCATTGAGCACCATCTGATGTGCGCCGTAGATAAGCTCGAAGCTTCCCGGTACGGTCTTCACATGGATGTTCTCAGGGATGGCCCCATGCTTCTCCAGCGTCTTGACAGCTCCATCGAGCAAGGCGCCTGTAATCTCTGGGTTCCATTCTGCTACCACGATACCGAAGCACATGTTGCTGGCATCTGGAATCTTGGAAAAGTCGTATTCCGACAAATTATGAAGTGCTGTTGCCATAATGTTCTGATTTAGTTGGAAGCACGCTCGATGTACTTATCGATCTCAGAGCTCTGAACGAGCATAGAGTTTACATACTTCTTCTTGATGTCCTGATAGATGCTCAAAGCCTCTGCCTTCTTGTTCTGGCTCTCCAGGATTTCGCCAGCCTTGATGAGGAAGGCAGGAGAGAGAGAGTTGTTGGCATCATCCTCTGCCTTGCTGTCTGCCATGGAAGCAGCCTTCTTGAAAGCGGCTACGGCATCATCGAGCTTGTTGAGGTGAGCGTATGCATCGCCGAGGGCTGCCTGAGCGGCTGGGCTGATCATCTCGTCGCCCTTAGATGAGAATGCATCGAGGCTCTTCTCTGCCTCTGCCCACTTGCCGAGATTGGCATAGCAGAGACCTGCATAGAGGTTGGCGAGGTTGCCTGCATCGGTGCTGCCGTATTCGCTGGCAATCTTTGCGAATCCTACGTAGCCAGCGCCATCGCCGTTGAGTGCCTGCTCATACATCTCGTTCTGGAAATAGGTCTGACCCTTGCCGAGCAATGTGCTTGCCTTGTCCTCACGAGGACCTGCAATCTGAGACATGTAAGCGAATACACCTGCGATGATAACGATCAATGCTACCACTGCGATCATAATTGCCTTCTTGTACTTCATGAAGAAGGCCTCTTTCATGTTAAGGCTCTCGATTTCCTGAGCCTGTACGTTGTTGTTTGCCATTTCTTATTTTTTGTTTTTTATTATTCTATGTTTTTATTCTTCTTTGTTTTTTATTCTTTTAGGTTGCAAATTTACTGATTTTTATTCAGATATTGAAATTTCTAGCCTACTTTTTTCGTTTTTTGGGCTTTTTCTGCTAACTTTGCAGTCAATTAGCAGAAAAGTATCTATGATTTTAAAGAATATTTCCATTATTAATTACAAAAACATCAAGGGCGCCAACCTGGAGCTTTCGCCCAAGATCAACTGTCTTATCGGTCATAATGGTATGGGTAAGACCAACTTTCTCGATGCCATCTACTATCTCTCGTTTTGCAGAAGTGCCAACAATCCCATCGATTCGCAGATCATCACGCACGACGAGGCTTTCTTCATGCTGGAAGGCAACTACGAGAGCGATAATGGGGATATGGAGAACATCTACTGCGGCATGAAAAGGGGGACCAAGAAGCACTTCAAACGCAACAAGAAGGAGTATAAAAGGCTCTCGCAGCACATCGGACTCATCCCGCTCATCTATGTTTCACCTTCGGATGTTTCGCTCATAGAAGGCGGAAGCGAGGAGAGAAGAAAGCTGATGGATGTGGTGATTTCGCAATACGACAATACGTATATCGAGGCGCTGAACAACTACAACAAGGCGCTGCAGCAGAGAAATGCGCTGCTGAAGATGGAGGAGGAACCGGATGCCACGCTGATGGAACTCTGGGAACAGCAGATGGCGATGAACGGAGAAATGCTCTATGCCAAGAGACAGGCGTTTGTGAGCGAACTGGTGCCGCTGTTTCAGGAGATTTACCAGCATATTTCGGGCAACCAGGAGAAGGTGGGGCTGCATTATATCTCCCACTGCCAGAGGGGACCGTTGCTGGAGGTGATTCAGCGTGACCGGTTCAAAGATAGAGCCGTAGGATATTCATTGCACGGCATGCACAGGGATGACCTGGAATTTACCATCGGAGATTATCAGATGAAGCGCGAGGGAAGTCAGGGACAGAACAAGAGTTATGTGATAGCCCTGAAGCTGGCGCAGTTCAGTTTCCTGCAGCGTACATGTTCGAATACCACTCCTTTGCTGCTGCTGGATGATATCTTTGATAAGCTTGATGCTCAGAGAGTTGAAGCCATCGTTCAACTGGTATCGAGTGACAGCTTCGGTCAGATTTTCATCACGGATACGAATAGGGATCATCTGGATCAGATTCTCCATCGACTGAATGGCGATTTTCGGATTTTTGAGGTGAATAATGGAGAAATTGCGTATGTTTAGAATAGCGTATATTTAATAACGTATGTTTAGGAGGATAGCTTATGTTTAGACAGAAAGTTAAATCGATAGCAGAACTATTGCCTGAGTTTCTGAGAAACCAGGGATTGGAGACGCCTTTGCAGCAGAGACGTCTGATAGATAGTTGGGAGACTGTGGTAGGAGCACCTATCGCAGCCTATTGCGGTGAGAAATTCATCAAGAACCAGACGCTGTTTGTGAAAGTGATGAATCCGGCACTGAGAGCAGATCTTACCATGAATCGCTCCATCCTGGTTCGCAGATTGAACGAGCAGGTGGGAAGTATGGTGATTGCTGATATCAGATTCTATTAAGCGCAAACTTCTTGCGCTTAATAGAATTTCTTGTTTATACCCCTTCTTCATCATCTTCTGATTCTTCTTTAGAAGTGGAAGAGGTGGATTCGGTATCGGATTCGGTATCGAGAACCTGATCGTTGCTGATGCTGACGGCACCCATTCTTGATATTTTCAGTACCAATGGAAGATATTCATCGCTAGTGATATCCGGGGAACCGACACTGGCTGCAAAACAGAGATTGTTTCCTTCTGCCTTATCGAAAACGATGCCCAGAAGGGCTCCCGTCGATTTCGTCTTCTTATCGAGATTGTTTTCAAAGGCTGCCTTTGTAAAGGTGTGGTTGAAGAACTCGGTACCATCGCTTCTCAGAATGCGGATGGTGATCTTATTATCGTAATACTTGTTGGTCTTGTCCAGTTGGATGATGGGTAATTCGTGGTCGGCTTCTCGCTTCACTACTACCTTGTAATGGTTGCCCAGCCATTCTACATCTCTTGACTGTTCATATCCGCTCATCTCCTGGGTGGGTTTGTTGGTTACCTGTGCCACAGGTTTGGGGGCAATGATTATCTTGCTCTTTTTCTTTTCTGCGCAAGAAGCCATGAGGCCTATTGCCAGAATGGATAATAATATGTAGTTACTTCGTTTCATCATTGTTGTTTATGTTTTGATGGCAATGCCTTTTTGATTTGCATTGTTTTTTTGTTCGAAATACAAAAGTAGTAAAAAAAAACGAGAAATCATATTGTTTGCCGTTAAAAAACGAAAAAAGCATCGACTTTCACAAGCCGGTGCTTCAGATTTACCTAAATACTAACTAATAAATTTCCTATTGAATCTTACACGATATAATAAAAGTTCAGTTTATGAATTCTAATCGTTTAATTTGACCCCGAAAATCCTAAAAGGTTTAATCGGGGAGAATAAAAAATCGTCTTTTTTTCTTTTATTAACGCATTTTCCCGCATTATATTGTATTTTTCTGCGAAAAAATACTTTTTTTATGAGATGCTCTCTTTCTTACGAGACGATTTCTTTTATATGAGATGCTCTCTTTCTTACGAGACGATTTCGTTCATGGCGATATCTGTTTCCTCCGTCGGAATCTGAGACAGGAGCTGGAAGGGGAAGGCGATGCCTATTCTGTAGGCTCCAGGAATCTTCGGGAGGAAGCGGTCGTAATAGGCCTTGCCCCTGCCCAGACGATTACCCTGGATATCGAATGCCATACCCGGGATGATGGCTACATCTATCTCACTGTAGCGGTGGGGAGGAAAAAGGGCGCCTGCAGGCTCCATGATATGATAGGCACCTTCTCTTAAATCCGCTCTTCCGCAGTATTCACGGAGCACCATATTCCGGTCGTCAATTACTTCGGGCAATAATACCTTCTTACCGCAAGCCACCAGATGGTCGATGAAACGATGGGTATTCACCTCGTCGGGGAGGGAATAGTACATCATCACCGTATGGGCAGACTGCAGATGCCCATTCTCTTCGAGATGAGATAAAACGGAAAGCGACAGTTCCTCAAGAGTACTTGAGGAATACTGTCGCTTTCTATCTCTTATTATTTTTCTTAATTCTTTCTTATCCATGCTTACTTCTTCTTTACCACTTTGCCTGCAGCTTTTGTTGCCTTGGCAGCCTTTGCTGGTGCTGTAGGCTTCTTAGGGAAGGCGGCGTGATTGTTGAAGACCTCAAGAGTTTTCCTGATTACAGGATCATCCTGGTTGATGTATTCTGTCCACGCCTGCTCATCCAGCATATTGTAGATGATACGGCTGTCGAGAACACGGTCCAGCAGTTTGTGAGACTTGCGGATGAGGAGGTTACGGCGCTTCAGTCCGCGCTTGTCGGCATAAACGGCAAACTGCTCTACCAGGTTCTGCTTATCAAGATAATCGGCGAGTTCCATCATCTCCTTGAAATTGTTCAACTTAGGACGGTTGTCGTCCGTATAGGTAAACGCAAACTGGAGAATCAGTCCGCTCATACTCGCTTCCTTGAAGTAAGATGTCATACCCAGGGTATCTTCAGGAACGAAGATATCTGGAGTGATGCCACCACCACCATAAACCACTCTGCCAATGCCGGTATGGTAAGCCGGACCGGTATGCTTGATGCTATCCTGCGAGAAGAACTCGCCATGCTCATAACGGGTGAGGAGATCCTGCTCGTAATCACCGCTGTCGCCCAGAGTATATGGCTTCTGGATACATCTGCCTGATGGAGTATAGTAACGGGCGATGGTAAGACGGATGAGACTGTGGTCTGGGAACTCAATCTGCTGCTGTACCAATCCCTTACCGAACGAACGGCGGCCGATAATGGTGGCACGGTCGTTGTCCTGCATGGCTCCTGCAAAGATCTCAGCCGAAGAAGCAGAACCCTCATTGATGAGCACAACCATCGGAATCTTCTTGTAGGAACCCTTGCCATCACTCATGTAATCCTGGCGAGGCGACTTGCGGCCCTGGGTATAGAGTATGAGTTTCTTCTCTGGCAGGAACTCGTTTGCCATATTCACAGCGGCTGTGAGATAACCACCCGAGTTATCGCGCAGGTCGATACAGAGATTCTTGAATCCCTGCTGTGAGAGTTTTGCCAGCGCGATGAGCATCTCAGGATAGGTGTTCTCGCCGAAGTTCTTGATGCGGATATATCCGGTGTTGTCATCGAGCATATAGGCAGCGGTGACACTCTTGGTAGGTATCTCGCCACGGGTGACGCTGAAGGTCTGCACCTTCTTGCTGCCATAGCGGATGACGCCAATCTTCACCTTGGTATCCTTAGGACCCTTGAGGCGGTGCATCGCTTCCTGATTGGTGACAATCTTGCCTACGAAAGGCTTGCCATCTACGGCTACAATCTTATCACCTGCCAACAATCCAGCCTTTTCGGCTGGTCCGTTCTGAATCACATTCTGCACATGGATGGTGTCCTGGCGGATGACAAACTCGATGCCTACGCCCGAGAACGAACCCTTGAGGTCGTCGGTAGCGGCTGCTGCATCCTTCGCACTGATATAGACAGAGTGAGGATCCAGTTCGGCAAGAATCTGAGGAATCGCCTTATCTACCAGCGAATCGATGTTCACGGCATCTACATACTGGTCATCGATGAGGTGGAGCAGGTTGTTCAGACGGTTGCTTCCACTGTTGATGACATTGAGTCGGTTGCCGGCGAAATGATTCGAAAAGAATGTGCCGATGATGATGCCCAGCACAACGCAGATCGCCATGATGAAGGGCATATACCGATTGGTCTTATTCTTATTCATATTCATAACTAACTAATTTAATATACTAACGTTTCTTTCTCTCTTTTTCTCTCTTTAATCCTGTGAGGCTTCTTCTTCATCCGGATTCATGTATTCTACCACAACTCCTGCACGCTTCAGAAGATCCACACCGTCGGTGAGGCGGTATTTCTCGGCATAGACCACACGCTTGATGCCCGACTGGATAATGAGCTTGGAGCATTCGATGCAGGGAGAGGCAGTGACATAGAGTGTACTGCCCTCGCTGTTGTTGCTGCTGCGTGCCAGCTTGGTGATGGCGTTGGCCTCGGCATGCAGAACGTATGGCTTGGTTACATTGTTCTCCTCGCAGATATTCTCGAATCCGCTGGGAGTTCCATTGTATCCATCGCTGATGATCATCTTGTCCTTCACCACCAGCGCACCTACCTGGCGGCGCTTGCAGTAGCTGTTCTCAGCCCAGATGCGAGCCATGCGCAGATAGCGCAGGTCGAGCTTCTTCTGTTTAGAAAGTTGATTTTCCATCCTTCAACATTTTCTATTTAGATTCAACATTTTCTATATAGATTCTACTTTAGATACTACATATCTTATTTAGATACTACATTCTTCTTGATCTCGTTGCGTTCGAGCAGGGCATCGATGGTAGGTTCCTGTCCGCGGAATCGCTTGTATAGCGTCATCGGATGCTCGGTGCCTCCCTTAGAAAGGATATTGTCGCGGAAGCTCTGGGCGGTAGCCTGGTCGAAGATGCCGTTCTTCTTGAATACGCTGAAGGCATCGGCATCGAGCACCTCTGCCCACTTGTAGCTGTAGTAACCTGCTGCATATCCACCTGCCATGATATGAGAGAACTGTACGGTCATGCAGGTATCAGGCAACTGAGGGAAGATCATCGCTTTTTTCCATGCCTCCTTCTCAAATGGGATGATATCTTCGGTGAAGGCATCCTTCTTGGTATAGTATGCCATATCCAGCAATCCGAAACTTACCTGGCGCAGGCAGGCATAAGCTGCCATGAAGTTGCGGCTCTTCACGATGCGCTCGATGAGATTGTCCGGCAATGGTTCGCCTGTCTCGTAATGGAAGGCAAAGGTGCGCAGGAAATCCTTCTCCACCGCATAGTTTTCCATAAACTGGGATGGCAACTCTACGAAGTCCCACCATACATTGGTGCCCGAAAGACTCTCGAAACGGGTGTTGGCAAATATGCCGTGGAGGCTGTGACCAAACTCGTGGAGGAAGGTCTCTACCTCGCCCAGGGTCAGGAGGGCTGGCTTCTCGGCGGTAGGCTTGGTGAAGTTCATTACCACGCTGACATGAGGGCGCACATTGGTGCCCTTGTAATCTATCCACTGTCCCTGGAACTCTGTCATCCAGGCACCTCCCTGCTTGCCCTTGCGAGGGAAGAAGTCGGCATAGAAGACTGCCAGATAGCTGCCATCCTTATCGAATACCTCGTATGCCTTGACATCAGGATGATAGACCGGGATGTCCTTGTTCTCCTGGAAGGTGATGCCGTAGAGCTTGTTGGCAAGACCGAATACGCCATCAATCACCTTATCGAGCTGGAAATAAGGACGAAGCATCTCTGCATCGAGATTGTACTTCTCCATCTGGAGCTTATGAGAATAGAATCCGAAATCCCATGGCTGCATCTCGAAATCATCGCCCTCCAGTTTCTTGGCGAGTGCCTCTACCTCTGCCGTCTCGTGGATGGCGGTAGGCTTGTAGGCATTGATGAGATCGTTCAGAAGCTTATACACATTCTCTGTGGTGCTTGCCATACGATGACGGAGTACGTAATCGGCATAGGTCTCGAAGCCCAGAAGCTGTGCCAGCTCTCTGCGCAGGTTGACGAGTCGCTGACAGATCTGCAGGTTGTTCTGCTCGTTGTCGTGGGTGCAGACGGTATTTCTCGCCATGTACATCTGCTTACGGAGTTCGCGCTGGGTGGAGTAGGTCATGAAAGGAGAGTAGCTAGGGAAGTCGAGGGTGAAGATCCATCCCTCTTCATTCTTCTCCTTTGCATTATGGGCAGCGGCTGCGATGGCGGTCTCTGGGAGTCCGTCGAGCTGAGCCTTATCGGTGATATGCAGGGTGTAAGCCTTGTTTTCCTTCAGCAGATTCTGCGAGAACTGGAGGGTGAGCATGCTTGCCTCCTCGGTGAGCTTGCGCAGCTTCTCCTTGCCTTCCTCATCGAGTAGGGCACCGCTGCGCACGAATCCGTCGTAACTGGTATCGAGGAGCATCTGTTCCTCGGCATTGAGCTCACGGTTTGGATGGTCGTGAACAAACTTGATGCGTTCGAAGAGCTTCTTGTTCAGGGTGATATCGTTGGCATGCTTGGTGAGGATCGGACTCAGTTTCTGTGCCAGTTCTTCCATCTCATCGCAGGTTTCTGCACTCATCATGCAAGAGAATACATTGGAAACACGACTCAGAAGATCGTAATAATGTTCGCCCTTCTCGGTATCTACGCGGGCAATGGTATTCTCGAAGGTAGGCTCTGCCGGGTCATTGATAATCTTATCAGTGGCCTCGTCATCGCGTCGGATACCTTCCATGAAAGCCTCTTCGTAATCACCGAGCTGGATGCGGTGGAAAGGGACTGTATAATGTGGGGTGCCATAGGGCAGGAAGAAAGGATTCTCTCTCTTCTGGGTTTCGTTATTCTTTGTGGAATTATTATCTTGCATAATTTTAATTGTTATCTATTGATTAATTTCTCGAGTGAATGTTATCTATTGATTAATTTCTCGAGTGCAGGGATGCTGATTCTGCCGCGATGGAGTTCGATCAGTCCCTTGGTCTCCAGTTCGTTGAGCGCCACTGATACCTTGAGCCGCTTGACATTCAGCTCCTGTGCCAGGCGATCCATCTTGATGTGGAAGTTTTTTTCGCCTGCCGGGCGTAGGCAATGATTCTCGAAGAATCGGATGATGCTGTCGCTGAGCGTCTTCGGGGGTACCCTGAAGAGGCGGCGATTGCTTCTCTGTGCCTGGGTGGAGATGAGGTTGAGCAGATTGATGTGGAAGATTTCGTATTGTTTGGCGAGTCGCAGCACTTCTTTCTTGCTGATGCTCATCAGGCTGCAGTCATTTCTCGCCACATAGTGATGGGGCGAGTGCTGGTCGTATCCGAAGAGGCGTTCTATCATGAATACCTCCGGTGCCTTGATGGTCTCTACGATTCTATACCCACGGTCATCTGCCATAGTCTCTACAGCCACTTCTCCGGAAAGGAGAAAGAGCAACCGGTGATAGGGTTCACCTATCTCGGTTAAAGTCTCACCTCCTTCTATCTTCTGGAAATCGAACTTGGTATGTCCGGCAATCTGAAGAAGGTCGGCGCGGCTCATTCCGAGAAACAGAGGCAGATTCAAGAGCGTATCGTATAACTTATCTTCCTGCATCGTTCTATATTTTTCTTACTTTTTCAGTATCTTTATTTTCCTAACTTCTTCTGAAGGGAAGGAGAATACCAGATTTGGTTGCTGCCCTTCTGGTCTGAATAAATCAGATAGGCGCAAAGCTCGGGATGTTTCTCCAGGATCTTCTTGGCTCCATCCAATCCCAGTACCATGAACGAGGTGGCATAGGCATCGGCAGTGGCACAGTCATCTGCAAATACGGTGGCAGAGAGGATGTTGTGCTGTACCGGATAGCCTGTCTTCGGGTCGATGGTGTGGGCATACTTCTTTCCGTTCTTGTAGTAGAAGTTGCGGTAGTTGCCGCTGGTGGCCATTGCGATATTGCTTACGCTGACTACATCCTGGATAGCCTGATTGGTGTTGAGCGAATCATCCGTTGGCTTGTTGATTCCGATGCGCCAAGGCTGCAGTTTCTCGCTGTTGCCGTTTACCACGATCTCTCCACCGATCTCTACCATGAAGTTCTGTACGCCCTTCTTCTTGAGGAATCTCGCTACCACATCGGTGCCATATCCCTTGGCAATGGCAGAGCAGTCGAGCATCGTCTTCGGATTCTTCTTGATGACGTAACCGTCCTTCAGGGAAACGGTGTGGAATCCCACGATGGCACGCAGGCTGTCGATGGTCTGTCGGGTAGGAGGGTTACCGGTCTTGAAACCGAATCCCCAGGCATTCACCATAGGCGCCACGGTGATATCGAAGGCTCCGTCTGTATCTCCGGAAATCTTCTCGGCGAGTTGGAATACCTCGCTGAACATCTCATCTACCTTCACCTTTTCATTGCGGTTGATGCGGGAGATGATGGAGGTCTTGTTGAAAGGGGAGAGTGAATTATCCACCTTCTGCAACTCAGCCTCTATCTCTTTCTGATAGTTGATATCACTCTGGTAAGTGATGTGATAGATGGTGCCGAACACCATACCCTCATCTTTCTGGAATGGGGTGTTGCGCTGCTGGCGTATCACGAAGATACTGCCTATGATCAGAATGAGCAGAAAAGGTATCTGCCAAATCAGTTTCTTTTTTTTCATTGTCTTGCTTACTGAACTTCCGCTTTTGCGAAATTTGAATGAACAATCTATCTATCTCTCGGATTATATCTCAAGTGTAACGTTAAAGGTGCCGCCTAATCGGGAACCGCCTTGCTTACCGAAGCCCGGCACATAGTAGCAGTTGCCTATTTCGCCATCCTTCTTAGCCAACCGGCGCTTGTATCGGAAACTCCATCCCATGCGGACGGGACCCCAGATCTTGGCATCTACTCCGAAGACTCCTTCCAGCCAGTGGTAGTTGCTCTTCACGCCTTCGGCTCCGTAAGGTACATCGCCACCCCATACCGGATCCTGGATAGGAGGAGAGGTGACATCGTATTTGAAGAAGGTGAAACCATAGCGGAAGCCACCGAACAGACGGTAATCGTCGTGCTTGTTCTTCAGCAGATTCCAGTCTATACCGATGCGGGCATAGGGAGCGCTGGTCTTGTAATTGATCTTCGTACTCTCGTCGCTGGCATCAGCCTTGCCATATCCCAGCTCGAAGACCGGATAGTACTTGTCCTTGAGATTGATACGGAGGGATGCCTCATACTGACCGTAATCGCTGACCATCAGCTGAACCGGTCCGATGACATCTACTCCCACAGCCATTCCGCGGAAGAACGGGATGGTGTCCTTCTCCACAGTAGCCATCTTCTTCTGGTTCTGTGCATTCGCAGAAGCACCTCCCAGCATCAGAAGACAAGCCAGAAGGAAAGCTCCTTTCTCTACAGCTTTTGTCATCTCCAAAGAAACAGCTTTGGTTATCCCCATGAAAGCTGTCTTAGTGGCGATTGCCGAAATAGATATAGAAATGTGCTTTAGATGCATCATAATTTACCTCTTTATTGTTGATGACTATCGAGTCGATGTAGTTGTGAGTGGTCTTCACCTCCGTAATGGTATGGAAGAATGACGGACCGCAATCCACAGACTCGAAATGCGAATAATTCTCCTTCTTCACGGTCACCGTGTCTTTCCACACCTGATGATCGCGGTTGCGAATCTCGAAGTAGAAAACATCCTCCGGCTGATGATAACTCATCGGAAGAATGAAACTATCTACTTTCACATCCTTGTTGATGAGCACGCTGTCGGTGCCCGCTGTCTTGGTGGTCGAGATGGTCATGGTGTCCTGCAGGGTCTTGATGTTGCCCATCAACTTGTACTTGGTGTAAGTCGTGTTGTTGAGCGGGCAGTCGAGGGTGGAACACCCCACCATCGTGAGCACCATCATCAGGATGACCATTGGTATTATTTTCCGCATCTTATTTCCTTTTCTATTTGATAATCGTTACGGTTTGGATTCTGACGGCTGATCAGGTCGCCCAGGAATCCGGCAAGGAAGAACTGGCTACCCAGTACCATAGCGATGAGCGCAATGTAGAAGTATGGGGAGTCGGTAATGAGATGACCATATACGCCATGGTAGAGGTCGATGCTCTTGTCGATGCCCAAGCCGATGAGCGAGAGGAAGCCGATGAAGAATACGAGACTGCCCAGGAATCCGAATACATGCATTGGCTTCTTGCCGAAGTTGCTGAGGAACCAGAGGGTCATCAGGTCGAGATAGCCGTTTACGAAACGGTTCCAGCCCATGAACTTGGAGGTTCCGAACTTGCGTGCCTGATGGTGAACTGGTTTTTCGCCAATCTTGGCAAAGCCGGCGTTCTTGGCAAGATATGGGATGTAGCGATGCATCTCGCCATATACCTCGATGTTCTTGACTACTTCGCGGCGATAAGCCTTCAGTCCGCAGTTGAAGTCATGGAGATTATGGATTCCGCTTACCTTTCGGGCTGTAGCATTGAACAGCTTGGTAGGGATGGTCTTGCTGAGAGGGTCGCCCTGCTTGCGGTTCTGCTTGTAACCGGAAACGAGGTCGTAGCCTTCCTTGGTAATCATCTGGTAGAGTCCCGGAATCTCGTCAGGAGAATCCTGCAGGTCTGCATCCATGGTGATGACAACATCTCCCTGTGCCTCCTTGAATCCACAATAGAGTGCCGGACTCTTTCCGTAGTTGCGGCGGAACTTGATGCCCTTTACCTGCTCGAACTTCTCGGCAAGCTCTTCTATGACATTCCATGAACGGTCGGTAGAACCGTCGTTCACGAAGATAACTTCGTATGTGAAATCGTTGGTGTCCATCACTCGCTTGATCCAAGCAAAGAGTTCTGGCAATGATTCTTCCTCGTTGAAAAGAGGAACTATAACTGAAATATCCATTTTCTTATGTTATGTTTTAAGATTTTCTAATTTGCCGGTTACTGCTGGCTGATTCGTTTCTTTGAATAGATGGCTGCGAGAATCGGACTGAGTACTGCGCCTGCTACCAGGTCGGTGATCATAAACATGGATGCCCATGCGATAGGTTTCATCATCGTGATGGCATCGAAGAGGGCTTTGGTTTCCTCTGCAGTCAACTGATAAGCCTGGGCTATCATCTGGTAGTTGGTCTGGAGCTGGGTCATAAACATGCCGGTATTCATGAATCGGAACCAGAGATACTGTATGATGGTGAGCAGCAAGGTGGCATAGAAGAATGTCTGGACACAGTAATACAATCCGTGCTTGAAGGAGATATGACCTTCTCTTACCACATCACGGAAATATTTCAAACGCTTTGCCACCACAAATGGAGTGGAGAGGATGAGGAGATTGGAAAACAATCCCAAAATATGGTGTTCCGGATCGGCTGCCAGCATGGTACAAACGAAACTGGCTACCCATACGATACCAAGCAGGGTACCGTCTTGACGGGCAAAAGCCTTGGTCTGTTTGATCTTACCTGTATCAATCACAAAGATCTTGATCTTCTGATCAGAGTTGTCGAACTTTGTCTGGCTCTGTTCATCGTTCTTCTTTTCTTCTTGCTTCTCGTTATTTTCTGTATTCATTGTCTTAATGTATTTCTACGAATGTAACATATCAATTTGCAAAAATACAACTTTTTTATTATATAAGGTGTAAAGGGGGAGAATATTTATAGATAATTAAAGATAGAATGGTTTTAAAAACAAAAAAAGGAACCTTCTGAAAGAAGATTCCTTTTTTGAGCCTCTTGTCGGATTCGAACCAACGACCCCGAGATTACAAATCACGTGCTCTGGCCAACTGAGCTAAAGAGGCGGGTGGACAAGCGATTCATATCGCACCGCTACAACCAAGTACCCTTGCTATGTTCCCATCCTGGGGGATTCCGAGGGAGCTGGTCGTATGAGACTTGTCCGTCTCATATACTTGAAAGCGGTTATTGCTTTTAAGCGAGTGCAAAAGTACTGCAATTTTCTGAACCTGCCAAATTTTTCAATGAAAAAGTTGATAATGTTAACGTTTATTTAGAAAAAGGAGGCAGATAATTGCCCCCTTTTTTCTATTACACCTTATTATATTTAGAAGATGATAACTCCTTTTTCTGGCGCTTTTTTCTTCTAAAAATCAACTACCGTGATGCCGGCACCGCCGAACTGAACATGCTCATCGGCATAATGCGTCACATTTGGAACGCTGCTCAGGTACTGACGGATGAGCTGGCGGAGAATTCCATTGCCCTTGCCATGAAGAATTCTAACTCTTGGCATTCCTACCAGGATGGCATCATCAATGAAATACTGAACGGCATTCAGTGCCTCATCGCCACGCATACCTCGTACATCCAGATCCTGGTGGAAGTTGGTTTTGTGGGCATCTATCGTCTTGCGGGTCTCCTTGCTGATACCATAAGAAGCTAGGTTTTCCTTGCGCTCCTCGGTCTTATCTACGTTTTCGGCTGTGGCTGTGGCGTGCTCCAGTCTGTTGAGGCGCATCTTGGTACGCATGCCGCCAAAAACAGCAGTGGCAGTATCGCCATTGATGTTCTCTACCTTTCCTATCGTAGTCAGGCCCTTGATTCGTACGGTATCGCCCACCTGGATTTCCCGCTTGCTGTCGCTCTGTATCTTGCTCTGTGCATTTCGCAGAGCCGCAGCCGCCTTCTCCTGGTTCTCTTTCTTCTCAGCCTGGCGCTTGGCATGGCGCTCCTTGCGCTGCTGAATCTGGGCAATCTTGCGGGCAATCTTGTCGTCCGATTCCTTGGTGTCAATCTCCTGGACCTCCTGCTTGAAGGCATCGAGTTCCTGACGGATGCGACGGGTTTCCTCCTTCTCCGCCTGACTCTCTCGAATCTCTCGGATGGCATTCTCAATCTTCTTGTTGCTCTCCTTCAGAAGTTCTGCAGCTTCCTCTTTCGCTTTCTTGAGAATCGCCTTTCTGCTGCGCTCGATATCCTCGATGTCGCTTTCATATTTCGAGATGGTCTTCTCTATATCCTTCTCGCGCTGATGGATGTTCTGGCGCTTGTTCTCCCAGTATCGCTTGTCGCGGACGATATCCTGCAGGTACTTGTCGCTCTGGATGTATTCGGAACCTACGATGTCGGATGCCTCCTTGATCACTTCTTCCGGCAATCCGATCTTTCTTGCGATTTCGATGGCGAAAGATGAACCTGGACGACCGATGGCGAGCTGGAAGAGGGCCTTCATCTCGTGACGGTCGTAAAGCATGGCACCGTTTACCACTCCCTCGTGACTGTCGGCAAAATGCTTCAGGTTCTGGTAGTGGGTGGTGATGACGCCATACGCCTGCTGCTTGCAGAACTTGTCGAGCACGGCTTCGGCGATGGCACCGCCAATGCCCGGCTCGGTACCTGTACCAAACTCATCTATCAGTATGATGGTGTCGCCATTGGCTGCCTTCATCATATTCTTCATGTTCAAAAGGTGAGAAGAGTAGGTACTCAGGTCGTTCTCCAGACTCTGTTCGTCACCGATGTCTATCATGATGTTCTGGAAAATACCTGTCTTGGAACGCTCGCTCACCGGGATGCTCAATCCGCATTGCAGCATATACTGAAGTAGACCTACGGTCTTGAGACATACGGATTTACCTCCGGCGTTAGGTCCCGAGATGATGAGGATGCGCTTATCCTGTGTCAGGGTGATGTCGAGTGGTACCACCTTCTCGTTCTTCTTCTGCAGGGATTGCTGGAGGAGTGGATGGATGGCACGGATCCAATCCACGTGTGGATGGTCTTCTACCTCTGGCTCTATCGCCTTGAATACATCGGCGAGTTTCTGTTTAGCCTGAATCAGGTCGATGATGGCGAGGAAGCGGTAGCTGTCTAATATTTCCTTGGAGAATGGGCGCACCTTGTTGGTGAAATCGGTAAGGATTCGGATGATTTCCTTTCGCTCTTCTCCTTCCAGTTCGCGCACGCGGTTGTTGGCTTCCACCACTTCGGTTGGCTCGATGAAGACGGTCTTGCCGGTGGCACTTTCGTCGTGAACGATACCCTTGATTCGGCGCTTGAGGGTAGGGATGACAGGGATAACCAGTCGGCCGTCGCGCAGGGTTGGGGTAACATCTTTCTCTACGATTCCTTCGCTCTGTGCCGAGCGCAGAATACTATATAAGGTACGCGAGATGCTTCCCTCTGTCTTAGCCAGTTCTCTGCGAATCTGGAGAAGTTCAGGGGTTGCGTTGTCGCGAATCTTACCAAACTTGTCGAGAATCTGGTCGATGCGCTGAATCAACTGTGGGAAGGTCATCACATCTTGTGAAAGGCGATGGAGGGCAGGATAAGGATACTGCTTTTCTCTGCGCCAGCCATCTTCCGGTTCGCCGTGACCATCATCCTCGTCGCTGTGATTCAGAATCTTTACCATTCCTGCGATGGTGGCAAGCGAACGTCTTAGATCGAACAGTTCATCCTCTTCCAAGTGTGTGTTTTCCACACGGATACGGAGGATGCTTTCTCTTACGTCATAGAAATATTGAAGGGGGAAGTCTTCTACTTCCTCCATCAATCTACGGAACTCACGCACCTGCATGAGCCACTCGTTAACGAGTTCTGCGTCGCTGCTGAAAGACATCTTGTCCACCTGTTCCTTGCCAAGTGGAGAGAGACATCTTTCTCGCAACATTTTACGGATTTCATTGAATCCTATCTTGTTTTCAAAATTATCTGGATAAATCATGGGTGCAAAAGTACAACTATTTTGGCTAACTACCAAACATTTGAGCCATTAAGTGTGTTCTTGGCTCCTCGTGGTGTTAATCTTTGTCTGATATCTATCAGGTATTCCTTCCAGTTGTATTCGTGTCGTCGGTTCCAGATGTCACCCAGAAAAGCTGCTCCGCCAAAGTTCCAGGCGCGCAGCTGGGGAATGAATTGAGGAATGATGCCGCCAAGGGCTATTACCTTTTCGTTGATGATGCCGCTGTTGCCCGCATCTTCCAGATCTCTGTTGGAGAAGGAATGCTTGTAGCCTTTCTTCGAAATGCTGTCGAAGATCGGACTGAGGAATACGTAATCGAATGTTGTCTTCGATCCCTTTGGAAAATCGGGATTAGCGTTATCTAACGATTCGGTGACTTCCTCGAAACTGTGGCAGGAGCGGGAAATGCTTCCCTGGAAGTTCTCTGGAATCTGGTTGTTTCTCCGGTTGAGGTGAATGCCATGGAGATGGTATTTCTCGCAGAGTTCGAAGTGGTCGTGAATCACGATCTGAGGATACCATTTCGGGTCAATCTTCTGGAGCAGTTGCTCGCATTCTTCTGGTGTTGAATCGGGTTTGCGCAGATGGAGCAGATCGATTCCTGCTTCAAAAAGCTGGTCGATGTACTTTGCTTCATGCGAAATAAAGGTTGGTGTTGTGATTATAATCCATTTCATTTCTTCTTGCTTTTGGATGTTTTCTTAGTTTCTTGCTTTTCCTCGGAAGCTGTTTCTTACGAGTGCTGATTCGCAGTTCTGGCAGAGTGCTTCTGTGGCAGTATGGTGCTTGAAGCCTTCTGTCATTGCCTGGGCACGGGGGGAAGAGAGGATGTCTTCGAGTGACTGATGGAGCAGGTTGCCCAAAATGACATCGCCGTTATGGTCGAGACAGCAAGGTACGAGACTTCCGTCGGCAAGAACGCCTATCTGTTTCAGCAATGCTTTGCAGAAGACTTCCCGATTTTCGCCGTTGCCTTCGTTCTTGTCTTTTCCCTCGCTTATTTCGTCTTTGTCTTTTCCCTTGCTTATTTCGTCTTTGTTTCTGTTTTCATCTTTGTTCTTGTTATCATCCCCTTTCTTGATGTCGTTTTCGAAGTTAGGCCATTCGAATTTCCTGTCAAACTCCAGATATAGATGATCGCAAAGTCGGAACCCGTCAGGGCGTTCCTTCCATGGCTTGGGTACGTATTTCTCGATGAGTCGCATCACTTCCTCGTTCTCCTTGTCTCTTCCGCCTTGGTTCCAGAGGCGCAATACCATACAGGTGCCTTTGGCGGCGGCTTGGGTGGAGAAGGTCATCACCTCATCCATATAGCTGGAGAGCTCTCCCTTGGCATTGCTTTCGTGGGAATGGAGGGAGAGTTGTATCTTGTGGGGTAGGGTGTCGAGGAGTTCCATGGCACGGTGCAGGAGGGTTCCATTAGAGGTAAGCACCGTCTTGAATCCTTTCTCGCGTGCCGTTGTGATAAACTGTGGCAGCAGGGGATGGAGCAGGGGCTCACCCATCAGATGGAAGTAGAGGAAACAAACCTTCCCGCGGATCTTGTCGGTGAGCAGGTTGAATTCCGCTGCACTCAACTGTCGCTTTTCCCGGGTGTGCTTGGGACAGAAGTGACAGTTGAGATTACAGGTGTTTGTGATTTCTATGTAACAACGATCAATCATTCTTTCTTTGTCTTTTCTCTTCTCTGTTTTATCAGCTTTTTCATGAGCGGCTTATTGTTTTCGCTCTTTTTCAGCTTTTGGTAAATAATGATTTTGGTTCGTAGAAGTGGTTCACTGGACCGTGACCTTCTCCAATCTTAATGTCCTTACCTGCCAGAATGGCACCTGAAAGATAGGTTTTAGCCATGGCGATGGCTGTGTTCATATCCATTTCTCTTGCCAGATAAGACGTGATCGCAGAAGATAGGGTGCAACCGGTACCGTGGGTATTGCGCGTGTTGACGCTGATGCCACGATAGCTGGTTTTCTGTTTGCCGTCCTCGAAGAGGTAGTCTATCTTCTCCTCTCCATCAAAATGACCGCCCTTGATCAATACATATCTGCATCCCAGTTTGCTGATGGCAGCTGCGGCAGCTTTGATATCTTCTGCATTCTCTATTTTTCTATTGGCAAGAATTTCTGCCTCTGGGATATTTGGAGTGAGCAGGGTGGCTAAAGGCAGCAGTTCGGTGATGAATACATCGAGTGCATCCTCCTGCATCAGTCGGCAGCCACTGGTAGATACCATGACAGGGTCGATAACGAGATGCTGGAAGCTTTCCTGGTATTTCTTGAGGGTTTCTGCGATGGCACGAATGGTATCGCAGTCATTAACCATACCTATCTTTATGGCATCAGGGTGGATATCTTCCATCACGGCCTCTATCTGTCCTTTCACGATTTCCGGTTCCACATTCTGAATGCCATACACTCCCTTGGTGTTCTGTACGGTGATGGCTGTGATTGCGGAAGCGGCATATACGCCCAATGCCGACATCGTCTTGATGTCTGCCTGAATGCCAGCTCCTCCGCAACTGTCAGAACCGGCTATAGTTAATGCTGTGTAGTATCTCATATCTCCTTTTTTTTGTATGTTACTTTTGCAGAAGTATAGTCGTTTTTATATCTATATTGCAAAAGTACAATTATTTATTGAATTATCACCCTCTTTTATGGATAAATTTGATGGTTGGGCTTACTTTTTATTCATTATTGAACTTTTGTATGTGGTTCGAATATGAGCTGAAAGCTTAAAAACTCTGGAAACTGTACGCCCTGAAAGTTTAGTAATATCAAAGATCTAGGAAGGTGATATAAAAGAAAAAGCCTTCTGAAATTTCTTTCAGAAGGCTCTTGCGGAGAGAGAGGGATTCGAACCCCCGGTACCTCTCGGTACGACGGTTTTCAAGACCGTTGTAATCGACCACTCTACCATCTCTCCAAATTCGGTCGGATGACTATAGCTTGGTTTTCTTAAGCGGGTGCAAAGGTACTACTTTTTTTTGAATCCACCAAATTTTAAGGGGATAAATTTGCAGAAAATATTTAAGGTGAATCGTAAATCTCCTTTCACGGAATGTGGATTGTATTGAAAATAAGAGAGTTAAGTGTGAAAGGAGAAATCTCTTTATTTTGAGTTGGTAATTGATGGCTAAGCTTAAATATGGCGATGTTCCTTGCTCCGATAGGGAATAGTGGGCGTCTTGATAGGGAATAGTGGGTGTCTTTGTTATGAATGTAGGGATGAAGCATAGTAACCAGAAGGATGAGGGATAGATATTGGCAGGCGAAAAGGAACGATTTATAGACTGGATGACTAAGCTCGTCTATATGGTTGACTCGGGTCATCTATATGGCTCACTCCCGTCATCTATATGGATGACCCGGGTCATCCGATACAAAGAAGCCTTTTCTATTCCTTTTGTGATAGTTGCTTTCTCCTTTATACTAAGTTGCCTTCTCCTTGTATCTATAGTCTTTTCTGTTGATTATTATAGTTGTTTCAGCTCCAGGTATATGGTGCGGTGATAAGCGCAATAGGTTCTTTTACCGTTTTCCTATGATTATGTGGTTCTATTGGGTTGTAGAAATCTCCTTTCACACTTAAGTAATTGATTTTGAGCGGATTTTTGTGATTGTGAAAGGATAATGAGTTTTTTTATTGTAAAAGTGTGAAAATGAAAAAAGCCTTCTGAAATTTCTTTCAGAAGGCTCTTGCGGAGAGAGAGGGATTCGAACCCCCGGTACCTCTCGGTACGACGGTTTTCAAGACCGTTGTAATCGACCACTCTACCATCTCTCCAAATTCGGTCTGGATGACTATAGCTTGGTTTTCTTAAGCGGGTGCAAAGGTACTACTTTTTTTTGAATCCACCAAATTTTAAGGGGATAAATTTGCAGAAAATATTTAAGGTGAATCGTAAATCTCCTTTCACGGAATGTGGATTGTATTGAAAATAAGAGAGTTAAGTGTGAAAGGAGAAATCTCTTTATTTTGAGTTGGTAATTGATGGCTAAGCTTAAATATGGCGATGTTCCTTGCTCCGATAGGGAATAGTGGGCGTCTTGATAGGGAATAGTGGGTGTCTTTGTTATGAATGTAGGGATGAAGCATAGTAACCAGAAGGATGAGGGATAGATATTGGCAGGCGAAAAGGAACGATTTATAGACTGGATGACTAAGCTCGTCTATATGGTTGACTCGGGTCATCTATATGGCTCACTCCCGTCATCTATATGGATGACCCGGGTCATCCGATACAAAGAAGCCTTTTCTATTCCTTTTGTGATAGTTGCTTTCTCCTTTATACTAAGTTGCCTTCTCCTTGTATCTATAGTCTTTTCTGTTGATTATTATAGTTGTTTCAGCTCCAGGTATATGGTGCGGTGATAAGCGCAATAGGTTCTTTTACCGTTTTCCTATGATTATGTGGTTCTATTGGGTTGTAGAAATCTCCTTTCACACTTAAGTAATTGATTTTGAGCGGATTTTTGTGATTGTGAAAGGATAATGAGTTTTTTTATTGTAAAAGTGTGAAAATGAAAAAAGCCTTCTGAAATTTCTTTCAGAAGGCTCTTGCGGAGAGAGAGGGATTCGAACCCCCGGTACCTCTCGGTACGACGGTTTTCAAGACCGTTGTAATCGACCACTCTACCATCTCTCCAAATTCGGTCGGATGACTATAGCTTGGTTTTCTTAAGCGGGTGCAAAGGTACTACTTTTTTTTGAATCCACCAAATTTTAAGGGGATAAATTTGCAGAAAATATTTAAGGTGAATCGTAAATCTCCTTTCACGGAATGTGGATTGTATTGAAAATAAGAGAGTTAAGTGTGAAAGGAGAAATCTCTTTATTTTGAGTTGGTAATTGATGGCTAAGCTTAAATATGGCGATGTTCCTTGCTCCGATAGGGAATAGTGGGCGTCTTGATAGGGAATAGTGGGTGTCTTTGTTATGAATGTAGGGATGAAGCATAGTAACCAGAAGGATGAGGGATAGATATTGGCAGGCGAAAAGGAACGATTTATAGACTGGATGACTAAGCTCGTCTATATGGTTGACTCGGGTCATCTATATGGCTCACTCCCGTCATCTATATGGATGACCCGGGTCATCCGATACAAAGAAGCCTTTTCTATTCCTTTTGTGATAGTTGCTTTCTCCTTTATACTAAGTTGCCTTCTCCTTGTATCTATAGTCTTTTCTGTTGATTATTATAGTTGTTTCAGCTCCAGGTATATGGTGCGGTGATAAGCGCAATAGGTTCTTTTACCGTTTTCCTATGATTATGTGGTTCTATTGGGTTGTAGAAATCTCCTTTCACACTTAAGTAATTGATTTTGAGCGGATTTTTGTGATTGTGAAAGGATAATGAGTTTTTTTATTGTAAAAGTGTGAAAATGAAAAAAGCCTTCTGAAATTTCTTTCAGAAGGCTCTTGCGGAGAGAGAGGGATTCGAACCCCCGGTACCTCTCGGTACGACGGTTTTCAAGACCGTTGTAATCGACCACTCTACCATCTCTCCAAATTCGGTCTGGATGACTATAGCTTGGTTTTCTTAAGCGGGTGCAAAGGTACAACCTTTTTTTGATTTCACCAAATTTTTGAGGAACTTTTTGAGAAAAATATCGAAAAATATGGGAAATAGCTCTGAAAATGCCTCAGAACTGGCGAAAAAGGCATAAAAAAAGGGCTACCGCCGTAGCCCCAACCTTGATAACCTTAAATCTAATACTATGAAAAACACAGTGCAAAAATACGAAATATATCTGTTCCTTGTGTATAGAAAACAGAAAATCTATATTTTAACTGTGATTTTTTAGCTTTTTTAAGCGTTCTCCTTTCTATTTTAAATAACCTTTAGCCTTGAACTCTTCCATCAATGGCAAGGCGAGAACCTTGGCATCTGGGTGAGGAGCTCCTGTGGTACCTAAAGCGCGGAGATCGAAGAAATGCTTCCAGTCGCTGATAAATGCGGTATGTACCAACTCAGTGTTGCAATCCAATGGCAGGATGGCACGAGCCTCCTGTGGTTTGCAGCCAGCTTCTATCAATTTCATGTAGGCATATTCTGCAGCCTGATTGGCGAAGATCCAGGTGTCGAGCTTGCTCCATTCCTGTGCTCTGCCTTCAGCAATGACGGCGCACATATCTTCCAATCGGTAATCCTCTTTCTCCTGTGAACCATTATAACCTTCTTCTTCTACCCAGGTAGGAAGGTTGATCGTAATCTCATTGTCGAACTTGTTCTTGGAGTAGTTGCAGTAGCGTGTGCTCTGCTCTGCCATAGAGTTGGCACGATGGCGGTTGTACTCACGGGTGATGGCAATCTGTGTGGTAAAATGTACGGTGATGCGGAGCTCGTGCTTTCCTTCCTCATAGTCGCTGAGGTATTTCAAATCATCCATCGCCTTGTTTTCTGCCAGAACACGGAGATTGGTAGTGATGTAATCCTTGCCGTCGATGGTATGGCAGCGAGAGAACTTATTGCTTGTATAGAGTGGTAACTCCCCATGATTGCATACGAGATAGACTGTGCCGTGTTCCAACATTGCATAGTGCTCACTCTGTATCATTCTATCTACGAATGGCTTAGCCGAGTCGTTGGTGGTGTTGTTCTCACTTTTGTAGCACACTCTTCCGGCACGTTCTATCTGCTGATAGATGCCGAGTTCTCCTGGCTTTTGTAGCCAAATCTCATGTTGAGGCCTTTCTATTTTCATTGTTTTCTATTTTTATATCATTGATTGCTTATTATTATTACGGTGCAAAGGTACATTATTTTGTGGAGACAACAAAATAATCGGGCGCTTTTTTCGTACTATATATATAATGTACTATATATAATAAGGTGTAATCATTGGAATATATGGAAATATACCCCAGTATATGAAAATAGGAACTAAAATCAATAATATAAAGATATGGAAATAAAACCAATAGCAAGATTCCGTTCTCCGTTCAGCAGCAAGTTTGGTATTCCCAAGCAGGCTGGATTGGTGGCTGAACTGGAAGGACAGATTGTTTTTGAACCCGAATATCGCAATCCGGATTTCCTCAGAGGAATGGAAGGTTTCGATTTTCTCTGGCTTATCTGGGAATTCTCGGCAAATAAGCATAAGGCGAACAGTCCGGTTGTAAGGCCTCCTGTCTTGGGAGGTAACGAGAAGGTCGGGGTATTCGCTACCCGTAGTCCTTTCCGTCCGAACAACATCGGGTTGTCATCCGTGAAAATCTCCCGTATTGAATGGGAAACAAGCAAGGGACCTGTCATTCATGTAAAGGGTGGTGACCTGATGGATGGTACTCCCATCTATGATATCAAGCCTTACGTGGTGTATGCCGATTGTCATCCTGATGCACGAAGTGGATTCGTGGATGATCGGAAATGGGCGAAGCTGGATGTTGAGATTTCCGGGGAAGTAAGGGAATACCTGATTTGCCAGGGATTGAATGATGAGAAGATTGAAATCTTGAAAGAGGTTCTGGCGCAGGATCCTCGTCCGCATTACCAGAAAGACCCTCATAAGGTTTATGGAATGCCTTATGAGGGTCTGGATATTCATTTCTCTGTCAGCGAAAAGACGCTTACTGTTGTAAGGTAAGTGTTTGACGCATTTAGAGAGAATGGTTTGTGATATGTTTTCTTACTTTGCAAAAGTAGCGAAGTTCACATTCTCGAGCTTGATTTTGCAAGTCTCATCGATATCCTGTGCCTTCTGATTGTAGAAGATGTAGGTATCCTTGACGGTAATGTCGTGAACCATTCCCTCTGCGCCATGAGCTACGATGCCGTTCTTGCATCCGCGAACATATACATTGCTGATGTGGATATCCTGGAAGTTTGGAAGATATTCCTGCTTCACAGGGGCATTGCTCTTCTTGGCTCCCACATGGTTGTCGAAGTAGGTGGTCTCAAAGGTGATGGCATCTCCTGTGATATCTGTCATATAGATATGGTCGATGAAGATGTTCTCCGAGGTGCCGCCTCGTTTCACGGCGCTCTTGAATCTCAGACCGGCATCTGTGCCCTGGAAGGTGTTGTTGCGAACCACGATGTTCTTCATGCCTCCTGAGAATTCGCTGCCGATAACAAAACCGCCATGGGCATGATATACGGTATTGTCCTGGATATTGATATTCTCGCAAGGACCGGCTTTTACTCCTGTAGCTCCTGCGCCACCCTTCATGCAGATTCCGTCATCGCCGGCATCCACGATGTTGTTTACGATGAGTACATCCTTGCAGCTCGAGATGTCGATGGCATCTCCGTTCTGTGCATTCCAAGGACACTTCACGGTAATGCCGTCGATGATGACATTCTTGCATCGGGTAGGGATGAGGTGGAAGCGTGGACTGTTTAGTAGGGTAACACCCTGTACCAGTACGTTTTCACACTCGGTGAATCGGATCATGTGATTGCGTACTTTCTCCTGTGCATCGATGTTATCTACTACGTTTGGGGTATGTTTCAGATTGAGCGGATACCAGATATCACCCTTTTCGTTCAAGGTTCCACCCATCTGCTTGAAGCGGTTCCATTCTACGTCGCTCACCTTACTGCGCTTCACCGGGCGCCACCATTCTCCATTTCCGTCGATGGTTCCTTCTCCGGTGATGGAAATGTTCTTTCTCTTGCTGGCATTGATGGCTGGGGTAGCACGGTCTTCTTTCTGACCGGTTTCATCGTCTATCTTGATGAGGTCGTTCTTATCCTCTGAGAAGATGATGATGGCATTCTTTTCCAGATGCAGGTCGATGTTGTCCTTCAGGGAAATCAAACCGGTGAGATAGATGCCTGCAGGTACATTGAGGTGCCCGCCGCCCATCTTGCTCAGCTTACTGATAGCCTTGCTGAATGCCTGGGTATTCATCGCCTGACCATTGCCGTTGCCGCCAAAGTCCAGAATGCTAACCTGGTTGTCGGGGATGGTAGGCAGGGTAGGCTGCTGCATCTGCACTGGCAAGTTCTGGTAGTACTTGCTGTAGTCTTTGGCACCTGAAGCAAATGAGGCTGCCGCCCATCCGCAGATTGCCAATAATGAAATCAGAATCTTTTTCATAAGTCTTTAAGTATTGTTTTGTTAATCTTTAAATTAATAAATCAGTAATTTCTCTTTCTATGTTGTAACATTTGATATCTCCTTTTCAGAATACGTAAAAAGGCGGCTCTAACCGAAGTCAGAAACCGCCTAAATGAAAGGAGGAGTGGTACCACCAGGAATCGAACCGGGGACACAAGGATTTTCAGTCCTTTGCTCTACCAACTGAGCTATGGCACCATCTTGCTTTTTGCGGTTGCAAAGGTACAACAAAAATTTTAATTGAGCAAGAGAAAACCAAATATTTTCTCTTGCTTAATGTTTATTAACTAAAATCGCCTCTTTTGGGTTTCTTCCTTAGAGAAGGCGATTCGTAAAACTAGTCTTTTAGAGGATTCCATCCCTGCGCCTTGAGCTCGAACTCCTGACCATCGCGGGTAATGAGGAACTTGCCGAGGCTCTCCTTGGTGATGTAACCAATCTGCTTCACGCCTTCCATTTCCTCGATCTTGGCATGGTCGCCGATAGGAACGGTAAAGAGAAGCTCATAGTCTTCGCCACCATTCATGGCACAGGTAGTGAGATTCATGTTGAATTCCTCTGCCTGAACTGCTGTCTGGTAGTCGATAGGGATGTTCTTCTCATAGACACGACAGCCGCAGTTGCTCTGTTCGCAGATGTGCATCAACTCGCTGCTCAAGCCGTCGCTGATATCCATCATAGCGGTAGGTTGGATGCCTGCCTCACGGAGCTGGGCTATGATGTCGCCGCGAGCTTCTGGCTGGAGCTGGCGCTGCAGCAGGTATTCCTTGCCGGCGAAGTCTGGCTGGAAGTTACGCATTTCCTGCAAGTCTTTGTTGAGGGCTGCCAACTTCTGGTCGTCACCCTGCGCTTTTGCCTCTGCCATCTTCTTGCGGATGTCTTCTACCTGTCCGTAATATACAGCCTTTTCGCGTTCCAGGAGCTGCAGACCCATATAGGCAGCACCCAGGTCGCCGGTTACGCAGATGAGGTCTGTTTCCTTGGCACCGCTGCGATATACGATATCTTCCTTTGCAGCCTCGCCAATGCAGGTGATGCTGATGGCAAGACCGGTGAGTGAGGAAGTGGTGTCGCCACCTACGATGTCAACGCCAAACTTATCGCAAGCCATACGCAGGCCTCTGTAGAATTCATCAAGGTCTTCTACCTTGAAGCGCTTGCTCAGTGCAATGCTTACCACCATCTGGCGTGGCGTTCCGTTCATGGCGAAGATGTCGCTGATATTGACCATGGCACTCTTGTAACCCAGGTGCTGCATATCAATATAGGTCAGGTCGAAATGTACACCTTCCATCAGCATGTCGGTAGTCATCAGCACCTCCTTGTCGGGATAGTGCATCACCGCACAGTCATCGCCTACGCCATAAACAGTAGAGGCATTCTTGTTTTCATATCCTTTGGTGAGATGGTCTATCAATCCAAACTCACCCAACTTAGCTATATCCAATTTTTACTTTGAACTTTGAATGTTGAACTTTGAACTTTATGATTAGCTTCTGCGAATCATTTCTCGCATAATCTCAGTCATCTTAGGCTGAGCAGCATTGGCAGCAATCTGTACCTCCTCATGGCTAACCTCTACAGGAACGTCGAAGCCGCCGAGGTCGGTGATGATGCTGATGCCGAATACCTTGATGCCGCAATGGCGGGCCACGATCACCTCAGGAACGGTGCTCATACCTACAGCATCACCACCCAGGGTTCGGTACATACGGTACTCTGCCGGAGTCTCGAAGGTAGGACCCTGGACGCCCACATATACACCATGCTGAACAGGAATGTTCTTCTCCTTGGCAATCTCGTCGGCAAGATCACGGAGCTGCTTGTCGTATGCCTCGTGCATGTCTGGGAAGCGAGGACCGGTAGGGAAGTTCTTGCCACGCAATGGATGCTCTGGGAAGAAGTTGATGTGGTCGTCGATAACCATCAGGTCGCCGATCTGGAACTTAGGGTTCATACCTCCCGATGCATTGCTTACGAAGAGAGTCTCGATGCCCAATTCGAACATCACGCGCTCTGGGAAAGTTACTTCCTTCATATTATATCCCTCATAGAAGTGGAATCTGCCTTCCATCGCCATGATGTCCTTGCCGCCCAGCTTTCCGAAGATGAGCTTGCCTGCATGTCCTTCTACGGTAGATACCGGGAAGTTAGGAATTTCACTATATGGGAATTCGTAACTATCAGTTATTTCTGAAGCTAATTGTCCGAGACCTGTTCCCAGAATGATTGCAGTCTTCGGACTTGTGCTCATCCTTTCTCTTAGCCAGGATGCTGTTTCTTGAATTTTTTCGTACATAGCTTATTATCTTTTCGTTAAAATTATCTTCTTGGTCAAGCATGAAGCTTACCTTGATAGGCAATTCGTACATGCTTTCTTTCACACTCTCGTAGAGCCCTTCTGCCTCTCTCAGTCTCACGGCATCCTTTTCTGTTGTGATGATGATGCGTGGTTCCGGCAAGGCTTCGAATGCCTCATTGATGCGGTCAATGTCTTTGTTCTTGAAGCGGTGATGGTCGCCGAAAGAGAGAGACTTCATCTCCTTGACCATCGGTTTCAAGTCGTGCTCCATCTGTTTTGGAGACGCAATGCCGGTGAGCAGAAGCACGTGATAGTCTTTTGGATCTTTCAGTTCTTTTCCTGTGAAAACCCCCTTCAGTGTATCGTAGTCGATGCAGGTGAAGTAGAGTTTCTGGAATGGATAGAGATCCATAGCCTTGGTGAGTACACGAAACTCCATTGGTTTCAGATCCTTTGGACATTTGGTGATAATCACGATGTCGGCACGGCTCTTTCCGCTCAATGGTTCGCGCAGTCTTCCTGCAGGTAGCATCTTGTCGTAGATGATGAGACGATGGTAATCTACCAGGAGGATATTGATGCCTGGCTTGACATAGCGATGCTGGAAGGCATCATCAAGCAATACCACATCTACATCCTTGGTCTCTTCGTTGCTTTGCAGGTTGTTGATGCCTCTTACTCGTTTGGCATCTACCGCTACGTAGATATCAGAAAACTTCTGGTGCATCTGGAATGGCTCATCACCGATATCCGACATTTCTGTATTTTCATCTGCAAGTACATATCCGTGGCTCTTGCGTTTGTATCCACGTGACAGCACGGCAATTTTCACCTTGTCGTGCAAGAGGCGAATCAAGTATTCCACATGCGGGGTCTTTCCCGAACCGCCCACGGTGATATTGCCCACCGAGATGACGGGAATCGAGAAGTCGCGGCTCTTCTTCAATCCGATGTCGAAGAGCCAGTTGCGGAATCTTACGATGCTGCCGTATATCCAACTGAGCGGTAGCAGCCAATCGTTGATCTTTATCAGATCTCCTTCTGTTCTCATTTCCTCACTCCTTTTTTATACCTTATTATATATATTAATGTATATTCAGTACGAATGGCATTGCTGCCTGCACTGGTTCTTTCTCCTTGATGTTGCGAATCATCATAAATGGTTGGTAGAGGTCACCCAGTGTGAGTCGTAACTGCTCATCGAGATAGTTGCCACCGCTGCCTGACAGTCCGTCTAAAAGCTGGTCTATCCAGTCTGCAGGCATAGGATACTCTGTGGTTCCGTAATCGGAAACCTTGGCAAGTTGAGCTGCCTTGGCAACAGCGTCGTCGAGACTGCCAAAACCGTCAATCAGTTTGATGCTCTTGGCGTCGGTTCCGAGCCATACTCTTCCTTGTGCAATCTTCTCCACTTCTTCGGTCTTCATCTTTCTGCCATCAGCCACACGCTGGCGGAAGAGGCCATAGCCACGGTTAACATAAGCCTGGAGATGGCCGATTTCTTCTGCACTCCAAGGACGGGCACTGCCGGCACTGCCGTAGGCACTGTTGCGGTTGGTCTTTACCTCGTCATATTTGAATCCCAGCTTCTTGGTCATCAGGTCACTGATGTCTGGCAAGGCACCGAAGATACCGATGCTGCCCGTCAGTGTTGTTGGCTGAGCCATGATATAGCTGGCACCCATACTCATATAATATGCACCCGAAGCAGCCATGCCACCCATGGATACCACTACTGGTTTCTTCTTGTTGAGCTGACTGACAGCACGCCAAATTTGTTCTGAGGCATAGGCATCGCCACCACCTGAGTTGATGCGGAGTACCACAGCCTTGATGTTCTTGTCGTTGCCCAGATCCTGCAGATCCTGTATCACGTCGTTGCTCACAATCTGCTGCTCGCTGCCGAATGCGCCTGGAGTTGCTACTCTTACGATTTCTCCCTGGCAATAATATACGGCAATCTGGTCGCCAAGAAGGTTACTGTCATCTACGGCTGCATTTACATCACTCATAGATACCTGACAAATCTTCTCATCGGTTTTCAGACCGAGCTGTTTCTTTATTACGTCTCTGATCTCATCGTAATAGCAGAATCCGTCCACCATTTTTCTGGATTTCAGAAGCTTGGTGTCATCGAATACCATCAGTCCGTCGGCATTGCGGTTCAGGGAATCCTTGGCGATGTTTCGGCTCTTGCTTACATCTGCCAGAATCTGGTTCCAGAGTCCTCCGATATATCGGGTTACCTGCTCGCGGTTGGCATCAGTCATCTTGTCCTCGGTGTACATTTCTGTGAAGCTCTTGTATTTGCCCACCTTTACAATGGTGAAGTGAACGCCGAATTTGGCAGCCACATCTTTTATATATTGTGTCTGTGAGGCAATACCGTGCCAATCTACCGAACCTTCCGGGTTGACATAGATTTTGTTGGCAACCGAAGCCAGGTAATATCCACCTTGCGTCATGGCATCACCATAGGCAATGATCCACTTGCCGCTCTTCCTGAAGTCGGCAAGAGCGTTGCGGATTTCCTGCAATGTAGCGTAATCTGTACTCAGGATACCCGTTTCCAAATAGATACCTTTCACCTTGTCCTCCTGTTTTGCCTTCTTGATGGCTGAGAGGATATTGTTCATGCCAAGGTTGTTATATTGGTTACCGGTGAGCTGTCCCAACCAGTCGTCGTTTGCCTGATCACTGATCTGACCTTGCAGCTTCATCACCATCACAGAGTTGTCTTTCAGTGAAGGAGTCTTGCTGCTGTTGCATATCATACCAATGAGTGTGATGACGGCGAGAATCACCATGATGATTCCGAATCCGAAGATACCTACGATGGTAGCGGCTACATTCTTGAAAAATTGCTTCATAATTCTGTCTATATTACGTTGATACCGATTTATTTTTCTGCAAATATAGTAAAAAAGTAACAAATGACAAAGAGAATTGTACAAAAACACCGAAAAATGATGAAAATATAACGTTGTGTTAACGAAAAAATGCTTATCTTTGCATATGAAATACAAACTAGCACTAAGATGAAAATGAAAAAAACGATTATTTCTTTCGCATTGATGCTCTTTGCCATATCTGCATCAGCGCAATTCACAGCAAGGAAGTTCGTATTGAAGAACAGTACGGATGGACAGAGTGAACTCACTTGTTATCTACCCAAGAAACCAACGGGGCGTGCCGTGGTGGATTGTCCTGGTGGCGGCTATTCGCATTTGGCGATGGATCATGAGGGACATCAGTGGGCGGAATATTTCAATAAGCAGGGTATCGCTTACTTTGTCTTGAAGTATCGTATGCCGAAGGGCGACCGCAACATTCCATTGAGTGATGCTTACCAGGCGATGCGTACCGTGAGGGATAGTGCGGAAGTATGGCATATCAACAAGAATGATGTCGGTATTATGGGCTTCTCGGCTGGCGGCCATCTGGCTTCTTCGGTAAGTACTCATGCAGAGGAGGCTGTACGTCCGAATTTCTCAATCCTCTTCTATCCGGTGATTTCTATGGATGAGCGAATCACCCACAAGGGTTCTTGTGTGAATTTCCTCGGTGAGGAGCGCAAGACGAATGCCAAACTGGTGGAGGAATGGAGTAATGACAAGGCTGTCCGACCTCAGGTAACTCCTCGTGTCATCCTCCTGATGTCGAGTGATGACAAGGTGGTGCCTCCTGTGACCAATGGAGTGGCTTACTATACCGCAATGAATAAGGCTGGTAACGAATGCACCCTGCATATCTATCCTTCCGGTGGACATGGATGGGGATTCCGCAATACGGCTCAGGGTTTCCGTTATCATGTCCAGATGCTGGATGACCTTACAACCTGGCTTCAGCATTTTTAGGTAAAGGCTGACAGAAATGTCAGTAGATGTGTAGTTGTGAGCGTGCCAAAGTGTCAGTTTTGATGCTTTGGCACGCTTTTCGTATAGGGTGAGGGTGTCTGGCGTATGCCCGAATAGGCTGAAGTAAAGACGAAAAATAGAAGTAATAACAAATTAAAATATAAGAATCATGAATATTAAACCATTAGCAGATAGAGTGCTGGTACTTCCTGCACCAGCTGAAGAAAAAGTAGGTGGAATCATTATCCCTGATACAGCAAAGGAGAAACCACAGCGTGGTAAGGTCGTTGCTACAGGTAAGGGTACCAAGGATGAAGAGATGATTCTCAAGGAGGGCGATACTGTTCTCTATGGAAAGTATGCTGGTACTGAACTTGAGTTTGATGGTACTAAGTATATGATGATGCGCCAGAGCGACGTTCTCGCTGTGGTAGAAGAGTAATTGATAATTAACATTTTAATTAAGAATAAAGAAATGGCTAAAGATATTAAATATAATATGGATGCCCGCGACCTCTTGAAGAAGGGTGTTGATCAGTTGGCAAATGCAGTGAAGGTAACTCTCGGTCCTAAGGGACGCAACGTGGTAATCGAAAAAAAGTTTGGCGCTCCTCAGATTACTAAGGATGGTGTTACCGTAGCTAAGGAAGTAGAGTTGGAGAACAAGTTTGAGAATACCGGTGCACAGCTCGTAAAGAGCGTTGCCAGCAAGACTGGTGATGATGCCGGTGACGGTACTACAACAGCTACTATCCTGACTCAGGCTATCGTAACTGAGGGCTTGAAGAACGTAACTGCAGGTGCTAACCCAATGGATTTGAAGCGTGGTATCGACAAGGCTGTTGCTGCTGTCGTTGCCTTCATCAAGGATCATGCTGAGCAGGTAGATGACAACTATGATAAGATTGAGCAGGTGGCTACTGTTTCTGCCAACAACGATGCAGAGATTGGTAAGCTCTTGGCAGATGCTATGCGTAAGGTTTCTAAGGATGGTGTCATCACTATCGAGGAGAGCAAGAGCCGTGATACCAATATCGGTGTTGTTGAGGGTATGCAGTTCGACCGTGGCTACTTGAGCGGTTACTTCATGACTGACGCAGACAAGATGGAATGTGTAATGGATAATCCATACATCCTTCTTTACGATAAGAAGATTTCTAACCTGAAGGAGTTCTTGCCAATTCTCCAGCCAGCTGCTGAGAGCGGTCGTCCTTTGTTGGTAATCGCTGAGGATGTTGATTCTGAGGCTTTGACAACATTGGTTGTTAACCGTTTGCGTGGCGGTTTGAAGATTTGTGCTGTAAAGGCTCCAGGCTTCGGCGACCGTCGCAAGGCTATGTTGGAGGATATCGCTGTATTGACTGGCGGTGTTGTCATTTCTGAGGAGAAGGGCTTGAAGTTGGAGCAGGCAACATTGGAAATGCTGGGTTCTGCTGACAAGGTTACTGTTACCAAGGATAATACAACTATCGTAAACGGTCATGGCGAGAAGGCTAATATCCAGGATCGTGTAGCTCAGATCAAGAACGAGATTGAGAACACCAAGTCTTCTTACGATAAGGAGAAGCTTCAGGAGCGTTTGGCTAAGCTCGCTGGTGGTGTTGCTGTTCTCTACGTAGGTGCTAACTCTGAGGTAGAGATGAAGGAGAAGAAGGATCGTGTTGACGATGCTCTCTGCGCTACCCGTGCAGCTATCGAGGAAGGTATCGTTGCTGGTGGTGGTACTACTTATATCCGTGCCCTCGAGGCTTTGAAGGATATGAAGGGTGACAACGCTGATGAGACAACTGGTATCCGCATCGTAGAGCGTGCTATCGAGGAGCCTCTCCGTCAGATTGTAGCCAATGCTGGTGGCGAGGGTTCTGTAGTCGTCAACAAGGTTCGCGAGGGCGAGGGTGACTTCGGTTACAATGCCCGCAAGGATGTTTACGAGGATATGCGTCAGGCTGGTATCGTAGATCCTGCTAAGGTTGAGCGTGTTGCTTTGGAGAACGCAGCTTCTATTGCTGGTCTGTTCCTGACAACAGAATGTGTCCTGGTAGATAAACCTGAGCCAGCTCCAGCTGCACCTGCTGCAGCTCCAGGTATGGGCGGCATGATGTAATAGAGTGCGTTTTTGCAACCTAAATATAACAAATAGGGGTGATTCTCAGAGAATTATCCCTATTTTTTTGTTTTTTTAGCAATTGATATGCAAAAAATCGCAAAATTGTTTGGTGCTAATACGCTTTTTTTGTAACTTTGCAAGCGAAAAGAAAAGGTAATACCGACCGTGAGGTCGATGAAGATATTTTTTTGATTTGTTTTAGTAGATTAGTTTTTAAGTAGTTTGTTTTTGAAAATCGGTTGTCGTGAGACATCCGATTTTTTTTTGTGCTCATCTCAAAAATATGCTTAATCTTATGGCTAGCTCAGAAAAATGTTGTATCTTTGCAGAACAAATAGTTTTTTGAGTATCATGCATAATATTGATTGGAAAAAGGCATTGGTCTTCCTGGTCGTTATCGGAGGACTGATTTATATAACAAAGGCGGAGTTAGGAATGACTACTACGAATTCTTTCCTCACTACGCTAGGTATCTTATTGCTTCTCTTCATCGGTGATAACTTCGCACAGAAGATAGATGATGACAGAAAACGCAGAAAATTGAATGATGATGGAAAAGCTAATTAATCTCTACAAGCAATGGGCTGGCGAAGAACCTGCTGATGTCATCAAGCTGGCTGGGCAGGGAAGTAACCGCCAATATTTCCGTATCATCAAGCAGGATGGGGATACGGTGATAGGTGTTATCGGTACGAGCCGTGATGAGGATCACGCCTTCGTGTATCTGGCTAATCATTTCAATCTCCGTCAGTTGCCGGTGCCTAAGATTCTGGCTGTGAGTGATGATGAACTCTGCTATATCCAGACAGATCTGGGCGGAACTTCGCTCTTCGATGCCATCAAAGGCGGAAGAGAGGCTGGCGGTAGATACAATCAGAAGGAGAAAGAACTCCTGAAGAAGACAATCCGTGAGTTGCCTAACATCCAGTTGCGTGGTGCACGTGGGCTGGATTGGTCCAACTGCTATCCTCAGCCGGAGTTTGATGTGGACAGTGTGCTCTTCGATCTCAACTATTTCAAGTATTGTTTCCTGAAACCGACAGATTTGGATTTCCATGAATTGAAGTTGGAAGCCAACTTCCGTCTTTTTGCGAAGGATTTGACGTCAGAAAAGATGGATTGTTTCCTCTATCGCGATTTCCAGGCTCGCAACATAATGTTAGACGAAAATGGCAATCCGTACTTTATTGATTTCCAAGGTGGCAGAAAGGGACCTTTCTATTATGATCTGGCTTCCTTCCTTTGGCAGGCTTCAGCCAAGTATTCCTTCAAGCTCCGCCGCGAGTTGGTATGGGAGTACTATCAGTCGCTGAAAAACTATACCGAGGTACCATCTGTGCGTCATTTCGTGCATCGCCTGAGTCTCTTTGTGCTCTTCCGTACCTTGCAGGTGTTGGGTGCCTATGGATTCCGTGGCTATTTCGAGCGCAAGAAGCACTTCATCGAGAGTATTCCGCCTGCTATCCAAAATCTGCGTGATCTGCTGAAGATGGGCGAGAAGGTTTTCCCATATCCTTATATGATGGATATGCTGCGCCGACTTATGGAGTTGCCGCAGTTTAAGCGCATCGAGAGTGCGGCTATAACCCGTGCTGATGGTTATAAGATTACAGATAACAATATCTACAGTGCGCATCCGCAGGATGGACCTGCCACTTATTCCAAGTATGATGGCAAGGGACCGTTGGTAGTGCGGGTATTCAGCTTCTCCTTTAAGAAGGGAATCCCTGAAGATCCGTCTGGAAATGGCGGCGGTTATGTTTTCGACTGCAGAAGTACTCACAACCCAGGTAGATATGAACCTTACAAGAAACTTACGGGATTGGATGAGCCAGTGATCCGATTCCTGGAGGATGATGGTGAGATTCTGACGTTCCTGGAGAGTGTCTATAAGTTGGCAGACCATCACGTGAATCGCTATATCCAGCGCGGTTTTACCTCCCTGATGTTCTGTTTCGGTTGTACGGGCGGTCAGCATCGCAGTGTGTATTCAGCCCAGCATCTTGCCGAACATATCCACGAGAAGTTTGGCGTAGAAGTGCAAATATGTCATAGAGAACAGCATATTGAGCAGGTTTTGCCTGCAAAACAATAATATTTAGCGTGCAAATTTGGCTATCTCGCAAAAAGTTAGTAAATTTGCACGCACATTAATATATAGCTATTTAGCAATGATGCAAGCAATGATATTCGCAGCAGGTTTGGGCACTCGCCTGAAGCCACTTACTGATCGCATTCCGAAGGCATTGGTAAGTGTCGGAGGAGAACCTTTGCTCAAACGTGTCATCTTTCAGTTGAAGGATGCCGGTTTCACTCGTATTGTGGTGAACGTGCATCATTTCTCTAAACAAATCATCGATTATCTTCGTGATAATAAGAATTTCGGTATGGACATCCGTATCAGCGATGAGAGCGAAAAGCTCCTAGAAACGGGTGGTGGTATCAAGAAGGCATGGCCATTCTTCGATCAGACTGAGCCTATCCTGATTCATAATGTGGACATCCTGAGCAATGTGGATCTGAAGAAATTCTATCAGATGGAGTCGAAGGAACTTTCAGATGATTCTTCGGATTCCGTGAAGGAGAAGGCTCCCTTGGCTGCCCGCCTTCTGGTGAGCGAACGCAAGACCAAACGTTATCTCCTCTTCGATGATACCATGCGATTGGTTGGCTGGACGAATATAGAGACGGGCGAGGTGAAAAGTCCTTATCCTGATCTCAATCCAGGAGATTATAAGATGTATGCCTTCTCTGGCATCCACATGGTAGCCCCATCGCTTTTCCCGCTGATGGAGAATGAACCGGATAAGTTCCCCATTATGGACTTCTATCTGAAGCATTGCGACAAGGTTCGTATTGAGGGATACGTGAAGAACGACCTCAAGCTGATGGATGTGGGAAAGCAGGAGACGCTGAAAGAAGCGGAAGCATTCCTGAAAGAATTATGAATTGTAAATTATAAATTATAAATTAGACAATATGCAACAGAAGATTATTATTTTGGATTTCGGTTCACAGACCACACAGCTGATTGGCCGTCGTGTTCGTGAGCTTGATACCTTCTGCGAGATTATGCCTTACAACAAGTTTCCAAAGGATGACCCATCTGTGATTGGTGTCATCTTGAGCGGTAGCCCTTATTCCGTTCATGATCCGGAAGCTTTCAAGGTAGATCTGAGCCAGTTTATTGGTCGCATTCCTGTGCTTGGCATCTGCTACGGTGCTCAGTTCCTCTCTTACGCCCAGGGTGGTAAGGTGGAAGCTGCTGACAGCCGTGAGTATGGTCGTGCTAACTTGGAGCAGTTCGACAAGGAGAATCCTTTGTTCAAGGGATTCATCGAGAACTCTCAGGTTTGGATGAGTCATGGTGATACCATCACTGCGATTCCTGAGGACTATAAGTGCATCGCTTCTACTGCCAATGTGAAGTATGCTGCTTATGCTTCTACCAAGCAGCCTGTTTGGGCTGTACAGTTCCACCCAGAGGTGTTCCACTCTTTGCAGGGTACACAGCTCCTCAAGAACTTCGTGGTAGATATCTGCGGTAGCAAGCAGGACTGGAGTGCTGACTCTTTCGTTGAGACTACTGTAGCTGAGTTGAAGGCACAGTTGGGCGACGACAAGGTTATCTTGGGTCTTTCTGGTGGTGTTGATTCCAGCGTAGCTGCTGTTCTCCTGAACAAGGCTATCGGCAAGAACCTTACCTGTATCTTCGTAGATCACGGTATGCTCAGAAAGAATGAGTTCCGTGATGTAATGGAGGATTACAAGTGCTTGGGTCTGAACGTGATTGGTGTTGATGCTTCAGAGAAGTTCTTTGCTGACTTGGCTGGCGTTACAGATCCAGAGGAGAAGCGTAAGATTATCGGTCGCGACTTCGTGGAGGTTTTCAATGCTGAGGCTAAGAAGCAGACTGGCGCCAAGTGGTTGGCTCAGGGTACTATCTATCCTGACCGTATCGAGAGTTTGAACATCACTGGTAAGGTAATCAAGAGTCATCACAATGTAGGTGGTCTTCCTAAGGAGATGAACCTTCAGTTGTGCGAGCCTTTGAAGTGGTTGTTCAAGGATGAGGTTCGTCGAGTAGGTCGCTCTATGGGTATGCCTGAGCACCTGATTACCCGTCATCCATTCCCAGGTCCTGGTTTGGCTGTTCGTATCTTGGGTGATATCACTCCAGAGAAGGTACGCATTCTTCAGGATGCAGATGATATCTATATCCGTGGCTTGCGTGAGTACAAGGTGAAGTTGAGTGGTGAGGAAGCTCGCCGCGTCCTGGCTGCCGGTGTTCCTGCTGACATGCAGAATGGTGAGATTGAGGTATCTCTCTACGATCAGATCTGGCAGGCTGGTACCGTATTGCTTTCTACCGTCCGTTCAGTAGGTGTAATGGGTGATGAGCGTACATACGAGCACCCAGTTGCATTGCGTGCCGTAACAAGTACTGATGCGATGACTGCCGACTGGGCTCATCTTCCATACGACTTCATGGCTAAGGTAAGTAACGAGATTATCAATAAGGTAAAGGGTGTTAACCGCGTTTGCTATGACATCTCTTCAAAACCACCTTCGACAATTGAGTGGGAATAGTCGGAATACCGATAAACAGCCACTCAAATAAAGATGAATTAATTTAAACTCAATAAGTTAGGGGATTCGTTGACGTAACAGCTTGATAGTCAACAAATCCCCTTTCTAGTATAAATTCCTCAAACCCATCATCAACTTTGGAGTCTATAGCAAAAAATAGGTGTAAAGCTATATTTTTTATAAAGTTACCTCCATAGAGGTTCGGAAATCCAATTATCAGGGAATCCCATTGCAGTCGGATCGACCTGCGGATAAGAAACGAGTAAGGATTTGAATTCATTCTTGAAGTCCAATCCATATCCCATAGAATCAAGCCAATATGCAATACAACAGGCTATAGCATAAACTTTGTTTGCATCAACACCTTCGATGTTCACCCATGCGCCACGCAAAGAGGCATTCATTTGTGGAGCGTTGGAAAGGTAACGATTCCAAAGCCGGGAGTGGTGAGCACAACAGTTTCTCAGGACAGTTACACTACGCATCCAACTTTCCAACACCTCATGCTGTGGAAGATTAAACTGACGAGCTACACGCTTCTTCAACTTCTTGTCACAGAAATTGTAATAGAGCTTTGAAAGCGTACCAAAAGATGCCAGTTCAAGCGTTTTCCATGCAGGTGGAAAAATTGGCTTGTCATAGTTACGCCTATGCTCCTTGATAAAGTCCTCCTTGCTACGTTGAAGCTCTCTGTCTATTGAGTTCATATTCTCAATAAACTTGTGTTCGTCGTCAGCAAGGCTTGTATCAAAGAACCAAAGCGGCCCATGTGCCAAAGAGAACTCTTGTATAATCTTTGTGCGCAAAGCGATCTCTAATCGTTGGACTGCCTTGAACATCAAATCTCTCAATTCTATATCAAAGTTATAGAGAGCTACGGCATCTTCAAATTTACTGTTGGGCTTAAATTGATGCGTAGTTTTGTCTGCCTCCATTGGACGAAGGTATTGAACAAAACGAAAATAACTGACCTCTCCAAGAAATTTTGCAGCCTTGGATGAATCTGTAATATTCAAGCCTCTACTTTTTAGTAGTTCTATTTGTTCTAAAATAGAAAGAGCCTGTTTAGTGTATAATCTTAATGTACCCATAAAAAGCAAAAGACCCGCCCTGGTTCGCTGTTCAAATGGGAAGCGTGGCGGATTCTGTTGCTGCAAAGATACGAATAATCATTGATAATACAAACTTTTTAGCAAGAAAAATCACGCACAACTGGATTTCTTTGATATATTTATATTTAAGAATGTTAAATTGAGCCTTAAAGTCATACCCTGAGCACTTGATTACCCGTCATCCATTCCCAGGTCCTGGTTTGGCTGTTTCGTATCTTGGGTGATATCATTCCAGAGAAGGTAAGCGGCTCCGCATTTATATACGGTCTTGCGTCGACCTGTGCAGTCAGCGAACTCACTGTAGCATTAGCTTGCAGAAGCTGCTCGCTGGTGTCCCGGCTGATTTGCAATCCGCCGGAATAGTAAGCTACTTTCAAAAACACTCTTCACTCTTCACCAGAAGATCATAAATGTCTGTAGATTAAAAACTTGCACGGGTGAAGAGTTTACGCCACTCTTCACCTCTCGCAACCCCAGTGTTTATCGGGGTTTCAGCCGATTTGGTGAAGAGTGAAGAGTAAAAAGAAGAGTGGTGCTTTTTTATAAAAAACTCCCGACGTATCGTTTTGTGCCTGGCAATGGCAGATTATTGCCCTGGTAAGGGGCAATGTTGTGCCATAGTGAGGCAATAAACGCTACAAGCCGCTTTACGCATCGGCAGTACTATCATGGCGATCTCTCAGTAACGTCTTTGCGCCTTGTAAGTACTATCGCTGTTGCTTGTAAGCACTATCGCTGTTGCTTTGTTTTTACGAAAAAAGTCTTCGGAGTAACCTTTACTTGTTGAGTGATAGAAAAAAAGACCACCATTTGAGTTTGATATTCAACTCAGATGGTGGTCTTTATTTTTATTGATGAGTACTGAGTTCCTAGATGATGTACTCAGTACTTTTTGTTTTTAATAACCGTCGTTCTGCTTCAACTGCAAGTTAGCATCAAGTGCACCCTGTGGGATAGGGAGATAACGGTTGGTGGTCTTGAATACACGATCCTCAATCTTCTTGTCAGCTGCAGTAGCATTTACATTGATAGTGGCACGCATACCAGGAGCCACAGACTTATCCATGTTCACTGTACCTACCTGACGCTCCAATGTGCAGTTCAGCAAGGTCTCTGCCAACATCTTTCCACTGGCATCCTTCCAGCGTAAGATATCTGCACGGCGGATACCCTCACCTGCGAACTCAACACCACGCTCACGACGAATCAACTCGCGGAGCTTTTCCTTGGTATTGTACTTGGCTTCATCCACATTAGGCATACCTACACGGTTACGAACCATATTCAGATAGGTGTAAACCTGTGCAGAAGGACCGTTCAATTCATTCTCTGCCTCGCAGTAAGTAAGCAATACTTCTGCATAGCGGAAGACGATAGGCTGGCAAGTGGTGTTCCAGATGTCAGAATACTGGTTCATAGGTGCCAAGTACTTACCCCAGGTCAAACCTGTCTTTGAACTGTTGTCGGCTGCGGTGTAAAAATTGGCATTAGAAGCTCCATTTACAGTCTTGTCAAGCGAATTGTAGATAGCCTCTTTACCATTACCATTGATGTAGTCACAACCTGGATAGATGACAGTCATTGCCATACGTGGGTCACGGTTGTTGAATGGATGGGTAGGATCATAGCCAGAACCCGGCTCGTCCTTGGTCAAACCGTTTGCCATTTCATAGGTGTCGATCAAGCCGTAGCTAGGAACGATAGAAGACCAACCACCATCAGCATTGTTGTACATACGGCCGATCACATTGTTCTCGTAGTCGTTTTCTACAGCCTGAACGGCAAGGATGATTTCCTTGGAATCCTGACCTGCTACATTGAACAAGTTAGCATAGTCTGGATCCAACTCATACTGATTCAATGCAATGATCTTCTCTGCACGATCCTTAGCAGTAGCATAGTCTCCATAATAGAGAGCCTCTCGCATACGGAGAGCCAGAGCTGCACCCTTGGCGATGCGACCACGGGCTGCAGGAGTTACATTGATATCGTTTACCAACTCGTCGAGTTCCTTCTCGATATATTCCTTCACCTCCTGTTCGCTTTTACGTGGAACCATAGCTTCCTCTGCAGTAGCATAGCTTTCGATGATAGGTACGCCACCATAGTTCCAGTTCATCAGGAAATAGCGGTAAGCGCGAATCCAACGAGCCTGAGCCATAATGTCTTTCTTGGCAGTTTCTGGCATAGAACACTTGTCTATGTTAGCCAACAGCTCGTTGACGCGACGGATGCGTGAGAAGTCGTACCAGTCTCTACCGCTTGATGCGGTCACGGTTCCATTACCGATAGGAGTATAACCCTCCCAGGAGAACTGGTCGTAACCAAAGTCACTTGTACCATCCCAGTACAGGAGGAAACCATCCCAACCCCAACCGGAGTTGTACTGGTCTTGCCAATTGTTGTAACAGCCAACGAGGAACTTGTCTGCATCGTCCTGGGTTTGCCAGGTGCTGACAGGTGAAAGGGCATCCTTTGGGGCTGTATCGAGGAAATCGGAGCATGAGGTAGCCAAGAGGGCGGTCATGCCGATGAATATATATTTCTTAAGATTTCTCATGATAATATCCTTTTTAAGTTATTAGAATGTTACGCTCAAACCGAATGAGTGAGTGCGGAGCAATGGATAAGAGCTGAGTCGCTGGCTCGTTGCCTCTGGATCCACGTTGATGTCGAGGTCGTCGATTGTGAACAAATTCTCGCAAGAGTAGTAAACACGTACCTTGTTGACATGAAGGAATTCGAGTGCCGACTTAGGAAGTGAGTAACCCAGCTGCAAGTTCTTCAAACGGCAATAAGATACATTCTTGAGCCAGAATGTAGAAATCACCTGACGGGAAGAGCTAGGAGAGTTTGTATTGGTGAACAATCTTGGCATCTTAGGATTTGACTTGTTGTAAGTCCAGGAGTCTCTCCAGATGGTTGCTGGGTGAGAGCTGTCGCCCACAAAAGCACCTTCTACCTCGTATGCATCGAAGTAGCGGTAAGCCTTAAACTGTCCGTTGAAGAACAGAGAGAGGTCGAAGCCCTTCCAAGCTGCGTTCAGGTTCAGACCGAAGGTCCAGCGAGGAACAGAACTGCCTGCATAGAAACGGTCGTTCTCTGCATCAATCTTGCCATCACCGTTGATATCCGCATATCTCAAGTCACCAGCCTTGAAGCTGCCACCGCCGAAAGGACAAGCACCCTTTGAGCCGTCTGCTGGCCAGTATTTGTTCATATACTCCTGTGCCTCAGCATCAGTCTGGAAGAATCCGTCAGCCTTATATACATAGTAGCTGTTGAACTCCTGACCCATAGCGTTGCGCTGGTTGTAGCCAGTACCTACGTATCCCTTACCAGGCATGCTCTCAATCTTATTCTTGTTGTATGCAACATTCAAGCCTGCGCCTACTGTCACCTCACCAAACTTATCGTTGTAGTTGAGGCTCATCTCTACACCCTGGTTGCGCATCTTACCCACATTGTCAAGATAGCTACCCAAAGCGAACTCGTAAGGTGCATCTACAGAGATCAGGATACCATCTGTAAGACGGTTGTAGTAATCAACAGATGCAGTAATCTTGTTGTCGAGGAATCCCAGGTCAACACCTACGCCCCATGTGGTCGCCTTTTCCCATGTGATGGTGTTGATCTTGTATGAACTCTGGTAGTATCCAGATGTTACCTTGCCATCGAATGCATACTTGGCGTTGATATTGTATGTATTGATAGCTGGATAGTAATCGCTCAAAGCCTCCTGGTTACCCAACTGACCCCATGATCCGCGAATCTTGAAGTTAGAGAGCCAAGACTTGGTACCCTCCATGAAAGCTTCCTCGCTTACACGCCAACCTGCAGAGAATGATGGGAAGTAACCCCAACGATGACCATCTGCGAAACGGCTGGATGCATCAGCACGGAGGTTAGCCTCGAAGAGGTAACGACCTGCAAAGTCGTAGTTTACACGACCAAACCATGAAAGCATATTCAGCTCACGGGTATTTCCCTGTGCCTGCTGGGTAGATACATCACCGGCATTGATATCGGTAACACTATTGTTAGGGAAGTTTTTGCGATAAGTGTACCAGTACTTAGAGTCGAATGCCTCTGCATGCCATCCTGCCAAAGCACCAACGGTATGCTGTCCGAAGGTCTTGTTGTAGTTCAGCAATGCCTCGAAGGTCTTGCGCTCCCACTTGGAAACCTGCTCCTGGTGGAAGTTAGGGTCTGTCTTCTTATTCTCATTGTAAACAAAGAACTTCTGGAAGTAGTCGTAGTTCTGGTTGTTGTTAACATAAGATGCACTCAACTTAGCTGTCAAGCCGTCAAGAATCTTGTAATCAACACCGAAGAGACCTGTGAAGTTGGTGTTGCGGCGATATACCTTCAGATCGTTGTCGAGCCATGCAATAGGGCTACCGTCAGAAATGGTTCCCCATGTACCATCGTCATAACGAGCGGTAATCCATGGTGCAATCAAGTTGAGCTGACGGATGATCTGGTCAGAACCACCACCTGCGTATGCAGAAGAAGGGTCGGTATAATCGTTCTTGATGTAAGCGAGATTCAGGCGGGCTGTAAGGCGGCTGTTGATCTTCATCTCCAGGTTGGTACGGCCGTTTACCTGCTCACGACCAGCGTGAGGCAAGATACCCGACTGCTTCAGGTAACCAACAGATGCCAGATAGTTTACGCTCTCAGTAGCACCGTTCACGCTTACGTTGTGGTGCTGCAAAGAACCTGTTTTGTAAGCCAGGTCGTACCAGTCGGTATTAGGGAGAGCATTGATTTCCTCTTCAGTGGCGAATTTCTTAGCCTTGCCCTCGCTTTCGAGCGCATCATTCAGCATGTGGGCATACTCGTATGAATCCAGACGGTCGATCAGGCTGGTTGGATTCTGCACACTCACATAACCATTATAAGAAACTTGAGGCTTGCCGCTCTTACCACGCTTGGTAGTGATAAGGATAACGCCGTTGGCAGCCTTGGAACCATAGATGGCAGCAGAAGCAGCATCCTTCAATACAGAGATGCTCTCGATATCGTTAGGGTCGAGGCTACTCATGGTACCTGACTCTACGCCATCAATCAAAATATAAGGAGAGGAAGAGTTGAGGGTTCCCACACCACGTACGTTGATGCTACCTGAATCCATACCAGGAGCACCATTGGTACCGCTGATGGTAACACCAGGCATCATACCCTGGAGTCCACTCTGTACGTTCTGGATAGGACGGCTTTCCAAAGCTTTGCTATCTACTGATGATACAGAACCGGTGAGGTTCACCTTCTTCTGTGTACCGTAACCTACAACTACAACTTCATTGAGCTCCTTGTCTTCAGACTTCATGGTAATCTGCATGTTGCTTGCAGCTGTAAGAGTCTGTGGATTGAAGCCGATGTAGGTAATTGTAATCTTGCCATTAGGATTTTTCAGACTGAGGGAGAAATTTCCGTCTAGGTCGGTTACTGTTCCATTGGACGTGCCAACTTCCATCACGGTAACACCGATAAGAGGTTCGCCTTGATTGTCGACAACACGTCCTGTTGCTACTTTCTTCTGCTGTTGGATGCTGGTGGTAGGGCGGTTCAAGTTGTCAGCTTTTACCATAGTACCATTTGCAAACGCAGGAGACATGGAAGTCAGCGCACAAATCAGCAGCGCTGTCTTCATTTGGTCTTTAGGTTTCATGTTCTTACTCATATTGTTTATGTTAAGAGTTGATGTTTAATAAAGATTTAGTGTATCTACTTATAGTGTATCTACTTAGATCTTAATTCGAGGGCAAAGCTACAAAAAATATATGTAATAAGCAAGGAAAAATGAAAGTTTTTTCAAATAAACGTGAAAAAATGTGTGTTTTTTTCAAAAGTAGGGGAGTTATTGTGGCTCTTTTTCTTTTATACCTTATTTATATATAGTATTTTCCCCCCTTAAAGAAAAATATATTTTCCCTTAAGGAAAAAAATAAAAACCCTTAAGGAAAAAAATATTTTTCTTTAATGATGGGCAGGAAGGGCTTGGATAGAAATCTTCTCAAGTCTTGATAATGGTATTCATATCCTCTTACTCCTGTCTTCTTTTTTTATTCTAACATAAAAAAACAGTGGTTATCTCTTCTGTTCTTTCAGTAAATCGCGAATCTCTGCCAGAAGCTTCTCTTCCTGAGTAGGCTCTGGAGCCTTAGGAGTTTCAGCAGGCTTCTCTTCCTTCTTGGCGGTAACCTTGTTCACTACCTTGATGAGCATGAATACACAGAAGGCAACGATGAGGAAGTCGAGAGTGGTCTGGAGAAAATTACCGTAGTTGATGGTTGCTGCCTGAAGCTTCTCGCCACCGATCATCTCTACTGATGGAAGAGTGACTTTGAGGTCGGAGAAGTTGACGCCACCAATGAGCCATCCGATAGGAGGCATGATGATGTCATCTACTACAGAACTTACAATCTTGCCGAAAGCACCACCGATGATCACACCGACTGCCATGTCGAGCACGTTGCCACGCATGGCGAATTGCTTGAATTCATTCAAAAATTTACCCATAGTCTTTGATGTTTATAATGATTAATACTTCCCTTGGAATGATCCCTTTTTAGCTTTTCTGTGTGCGATGAAGCTTTTCTCCCTTAATATAATAAGGTGTAAGTTTCAGTCGCAACTTTCACTTTATTTTCTGGTGTCATATTCTGCTTCCTTTTAATAATTGCATTTTGCTATATGGAGTTGTCAGTATGGCATCTTAAAGTGCTAAAAATAGGTAATATTCGAGTTCTATCGCCCTTTTTTAACTTATTTAATACTCTATTCGTATGCAAAGTTAGAAAATTTTTTGTAACTTTGCGCTCGAAAAGAAGAAAAAATGCTTGATAGGGATGAAAAAAGGTGTTATCAGCTCCTTCGGATTCGCTTGATAGCTTAAAAGATATAATTTTTAAACTTTTAATTTAAATATTAGAACAATGATTAAGATTGGTATTAACGGATTTGGCCGTATCGGTCGTTTCGTATTCCGTTCTACAGTTGAGGCTGAGAACGCAAAGGAAGTACAGGTAGTAGCTATCAATGACTTGTGCCCAGTTGATTACATGGCTTACATGTTGAAGTATGATACAATGCACGGTCAGTTCGACGGTACTATCGAGGCTGACGTTGAGAAGAACGAGTTGATCGTAAACGGTAACCACATCCGTGTTACTGCTGAGCGTGATCCTGAGAACTTGAAGTGGGATGAGGTTGGTGCAGAGTACGTAGTTGAGTCTACAGGTCTCTTCCTCGCTTACGACAAGGCTGAGAAGCACTTGAAGGCTGGTGCTAAGTATGTAGTACTTTCTGCTCCTTCTAAGGCTGACGCTAACGGTAACCAGGCTGATATGTTCGTTTGCGGTGTTAACACTGACAAGTACAATGGTCAGAAGATCGTTTCTAACGCTTCTTGTACAACAAACTGCTTGGCTCCTATCGCTAAGGTATTGAACGATAACTTCGGTATCGAGACAGGTTTGATGACAACTGTTCACTCTACAACTGCTACACAGAAGACTGTTGACGGTCCATCTATGAAGGACTGGCGTGGTGGCCGTGCAGCTGCTGGCAACATCATCCCTTCTTCTACAGGTGCTGCTAAGGCTGTAGGTAAGGTTATCCCTGAGTTGAACGGTAAGTTGACAGGTATCTCTATGCGTGTTCCTACTTTGGACGTATCTGTTGTTGACTTGACAGTTAACTTGAAGAAGGCTGCTTCTAAGGAGGCTATCTGCGCTGCAATGAAGGCTGCTTCTGAGGGTGAGTTGAAGGGTGTACTCGGTTACACAGAGGATGCTGTTGTTTCTTCTGACTTCTTGGGTTGCGCTTTGACATCTATCTTCGACGCTAACGCAGGTGTTTACTTGACAGACAACTTCGTTAAGGTTGTTTCTTGGTATGACAACGAGATTGGTTACTCACACAAGGTTGTTGAGTTGATCAAGATCATGAAGAAGCACAACGGTTAATTCGTTGCCTCTTAACGATTAAGAAATATAGCCGCCCAGCATTTCTGATGCTGGGCGGCTTTTTTTCTATCTCAGATTGTCTTGATGTGAGAATTTCTTTTCGTTTTATTTTGTATTATCAATTATTTCCTTTATCTTTGCGGCATGAAACAGACGATGATTACCATATTAGGTCCTACTGCGAGCGGAAAGACGAGCCTTGCCGCAGCGCTTGCTTCCAAGATCAACAGCTTGGATGCTGCGTCGTGGGGTGGAACTACCCAGGGGGCGGAGATTATCAGCGCCGATAGTCGCCAGGTGTATCGTGGCATGGACATCGGTACGGGAAAAGACCTGGAAGATTATACCGTGGACGGCAAGTTGATACCTTATCACTTGATAGATATCTGCGAACCGGGAACCAAGTATAACCTCTTTGAATATCAGCAAGATTTCTATGATGCCTATCTCGATATCCGGAAACGGGGCGTGCTGCCTATCTTGTGCGGTGGAACAGGACTGTATATTGAGTCTGTGCTCAAGGGATATCATCTTTCGCCTGTACCACAGAATCAGGAGTTGAGAGACCGGCTGGCTGATAAGAGCCTGGATGAGCTAACGGTGATGCTGAAAGAGTTGAAGGCTAAAACGGGTTCCAATATGCACAATCGCACAGATGTGGATACAGCACAGAGAGCTATCCGAGCTATCGAAATAGAAACCTATAATCTGGAGCATCCTATGCCGGAACGGGAATTGCCTGCGGTAGATTCGCTTATTATAGGTGTCAGTATTGATCGTGATGCCCGTAGAGAAAAGATTACCCGAAGGCTGAAGCAGAGACTCCAGGAAGGAATGGTAGATGAAATCAAAGGTTTGCTAGACAGGGGAATTCCTGCAGAAAACCTCATCTATTATGGTTTGGAATATAAGTTTATCACCGAATATGTGATTGGCAAAACCACCTATGATGAAATGTTCAGAGGTCTGGAGATAGCCATCCATCAGTTTGCCAAGCGCCAGATGACCTGGTTCCGCGGTATGGAGCGAAGAGGGTTTACCATCAATTGGATAGATGCCCTGCAGCCGATGGAACAGAAAGTGGAGCAGGTGCTGGAGATAGTTAAAAGTTCTAAGTAAGAATCATGGCAGTGAATGAAAATAAGTGGGGACTCCTGTATTGTCCCCGTGGCGGTTGGCGCAGTGCCAAGCGCTGGGAAAAGATAGAAAAGGTGCTCAGGCAGCAGGGCGTGGATTACGACTTCGTGCAGAGCGAAAACCAGAAGAGCGTTGAGCGACTGGTGAAGATGTTTGTCAACAATGGCTATAAGACGATAGTGATTGTTGGCGGAGATTCTGCGCTCAATGATGCCGTCAATTGCCTGATGCAGATGGACGCTTCCGAGCGCAATGAAGTGGCGTTGGGAGTGATTCCTAATGGCTTGATGAATGATTTCGCCCGTTTCTGGGGATTCGATGACAGTAACGTGGAGCAGACGGTGGCCTGGCTTAAGAAACGCAGGGTGAGAAAGATAGACCTGGGATGTATCCGATACACCAACAAGAAAGGGGAGAAGTGCTTGCGCTACTTCCTCAACTGTGTGAACATCGGACTCATTGCTGCGATTATGAATCTGCGTCGCCAGACCCATCATGTCTTCGGTTCCAGAACGCTGTCGTTCATCTTCTCGTTTATTCTGATGATCTTCCAGCGTCTCGACTACAAGATGCATATCAAGATCAACTCTGACGTCATCAGACGCAGAGTGATGACGATGTGTGTAGGCAATGCGGCTGGTTATGGTCAGACGCCGAATGCCGTGCCGTATAATGGGTTACTGGATGTCTCGGTGGTGTATCATCCACAGATGACCCAGCTTTTCGAGGGTATTTATCTTTTTGTGAAGGGAAAGTTCCTGAATCATAAGAGTGTGCATCCTTACCGTACCCGCGAGGTGGAGGTAGAGGAGGCTTCTCATGCCTTGATAGGTATCGATGGCAGGTTGATGAATACGCCAGTGGGTCCTTATAAAATAACAGTAATTCAGGAAGTCATCAACTTTCTGATTCCTGCATAAACGCCAATGAGGGTGAGTTCTATTCGTAGAACTCACCCTCATTGGCGTTTATGCTGCGGCTTTTATCCTTTTGCAATTTTCTTGATTTCCTCTTCGTTGAGAATCTTGATCTTTCTGACATTCGTTTCTATCAGACCTTCTGATACAAAGGCCGAGAGTGTGCGGATGCAGTTGCTCGTTGTCATATTGGAAATGTTAGCGAGGTCTTCACGACTCAGGCTGCAGTCCAGTGTGACTCCGTCTTTAGCCAGTCCGTATGAATCATGCAGAAACAGGAGTGCTTCGGCGAGGCGGGCACGGATGTGCTTTTGGGTGAGGTTGACTGTGCGGTCGTCTGATTTTCCAATTTCCACGCTCAGGTACTTGATGAAGTAGTATCCGATCTTGTAGCTTTTCTGCAGCAGCTTCATCAGTACGGGCAGTGGAAAATGTACTACGGTGCAAGTATCCAGAGCCTGTGCTGCAGTCTTGTAGATTTCGTTTGCGAAATAAGCACGGAATCCGAAGAATTCGTTCGGTTTGATGACGCGGATAATCTGGCTCTTTCCGTTGATGCCATCCTTGAATATCTTCACTTTGCCTGTGAGAAGACACATTGCATCAGTGGGAGTTTCATCGCACTGGTAAATCATTTCTCCTTTCTTGTATTTGGTGATTTCAACATGTTCTTTCAATGTTGCAATCTGGTCGCTCTCGAGTCCGCCCCATATTTTCGAAATCTCCCGAGCTACCTTAGCTTTATTCGCATCTTTCTTCTTTTCAACCATTATCGTTCTTCTATTTATGCACTAGTTCGTTAAATCGGCTGCAAAATTACACATTTTTTTTGATATAACTCAATAAAAAACGCTAAAAATATGTTTTAAAACATACAAAAGCAAGATTTTCTAAAAATGTGTCACTTTTTCCTTTGTCTTCCCGCAAAAAAGCCGTACCTTTGAATGCAATAAATATAGTCAACAAATATTAAAACCTTAATATAGATCTATGAGTTATCTAAAATTCGAAAAGGCCCTGATGACCAACTTACAAGAGTCATTGCCGAAAGAGTTGTTAAGGACTAATCGTTCGGGCGCATATTCGTGCTCAACGATAGTGGACTGTAATATCCGTAAGTACCACGGACTTCTGGTTGTACCGGTTCCTGAACTGGACGACGACAATCATGTTCTCCTGAGTTCTCTGGATGTTACGGTGATTCAGCATGGTGCTGAATTCAATCTTGGTCTGCATAAGTACCAGGGCAACAACTTCAGTCCATTGGGCCACAAGTACATTCGTGAGTTTGATTGCGATAAGGTGCCTACTACACTTTACCGCGTGGGTGGTGTGATCCTCAAGAAAGAGGTAGTCTTCCAGCATTATGAAGATCGAATTCTGATCCGCTATACGCTGGTTGACGGTCATTCTGCCACAACGCTTCGTTTCCGTCCTTTCTTGGCGTTCCGCAGCGTGCGTCAGTTTACCCATGAGAATGCAACCGCATCTCGTGACTACTCTGGTGTTGACAACGGAATTAAGACATGTATGTATGCTGGTTATCCAGACCTCTACATGCAGTTCTCAAAGAAGAACGAGTTTAAATTCTGTCCAGATTGGTATCGTGGTGTGGAATATCCTAAGGAGCAGGAGAGAGGTTATGCTTCTAATGAAGACCTCTATGTGCCAGGATATTTCGAGATGGATATCAAGAAAGGCGAGTCTATTGTCTTTGCTGCAGCTACATCTGAAATCAAGACTACCGGCTTGAAGAAACTCTTTGATAAAGAGGTAGATGAACGTGCTCCTCGCGATAATTTCTTCCATTGCCTGGTGAATGCTGCACATCAGTTCCATCGCCGTGAAAAGAACGACGACCGCTACATTCAGGCTGGTTATCCATGGTTCAAGTGCCGTGCTCGTGATACATTCATTTCGCTCCCAGGTCTTACTCTCTCAATCGAGGAGAACGACTACTTTGAGCTGGTGATGCAGACAGCTATGCGCGGATACTATGAGTTTATGGAGGATAAGCCTCTTACCACTCATATTACAGAAATCGAGATGCCTGACGTGCCTCTTTGGGCTATCTGGGCTCTTCAGCAGTATGCCAAGGAGACCTCTAAGGAGGAGTGCTACAAGAAGTATGGCCAGTTTATCAAGGATGTCATCAATTTCATCAGAGACAACAAGCACCCTAACCTGGAGTTGATGGAGAACGGCTTGCTCTATACCAATGGTAAGGACAAGGCTGTGACCTGGATGAACTCTACGGCTAATGGCCGCCCTGTAGTGCCTCGTACCGGATATATCGTAGAGTTCAATGCTCTGTGGTATAACGCTTTGTGCTTCTGTGCTGCTTTGGCTGGAACAGCTGGCGAAGAGGATGCACAGCAGGAATTGCTGGCTCAGGCTGAGGTTACCAAGAAGTCGTTCGTTGATACATTCCTCAATGAGTATGGCTATCTCTACGACTATGTAGATGGCAATATGATGGATTGGAGCGTTAGACCAAATATGATCTTCCCAGTGGCATTCGATTATTCTCCATTGTCGCAAGACCAGAAGAAGAAGGTACTTGATATCTGTACCCGCGAACTCCTTACACCTAAGGGATTGCGCTCACTCTCACCTAAGAGTGGCGGTTACAACCCTATCTATGTAGGTCCTCAGACACAGCGCGACTATGCTTACCATCAGGGAACAGCATGGCCATGGCTGGGTGGTTTCTATATGGAGGCAAGCTTGAAACTCTACAAGCGTACCCGCTTGAGTTTCGTAGAGCGCCAGATGGTAGGTTATGACGATGAAATGTCTTATCACTGCCTTGGTACTATCAGTGAGCTCTTCGATGGCAACCCACCATTCTCAGGTCGAGGCGCCATATCTTTCGCCATGAACGTGGCAGAGATTCTCCGTGCGCTCGAATTACTAGAAAAGTATCAATATTAATATAAGGAGGACGCTATATGAAAGTATTAATGTTTGGATGGGAGTATCCTCCTCACGTATTTGGTGGCTTGGCTACTGCCAACTTTGGTATCACCCAGGGCTTGCATGCCCAGGGAGATGTTGATATAACATTGTGCCTGCCTCATCCTTTCGGTGATGAGGACCGCAGTGCTTGTAAATTTGTGGCTATGAACAGTGTGCCTATCGCCTGGCGCGACGTCAATCATGACTATGTGCAGCAGCGTGTGGGCAACATCATGAATCCTGATGACTATTTCCGCTACCGTGATCACATCTATGCCGACTTTAACTATATGAACGTGAATGACCTCGGCTGTATGGATTTTGCCGGCGGTTATCCATCTAATCTCCACGACGAGATCAACAACTACAGCATCATCGCTGGTGTTGTAGCCCGTAGCGAAGAATTTGATATTATCCACGCCCACGACTGGTTGACATTCCCTGCTGGTATCCATGCCAAGCGAGTGAGTGGCAAGCCATTGTGCATCCATGTACATGCTACCGATTTCGACCGTAGCCGTGGTAAGGTGAACCCTACCGTATATTCTATCGAGAAGGATGGTATGGATAATGCCGACTGCATCATGTGTGTATCTGAGTTGACCCGTCAGACCGTGATCAACCAGTATCACCAGGATCCACGCAAGTGCTTTGCCATGCACAATGCGGTGTATCCACTGAAGCAGGAGTGGCAGGACATCCCACGCCCAGACCATAAGGGCAAGGAGAAGGTGGTAACCTTCCTGGGTCGTCTCACCATGCAGAAGGGTCCTGAGTATTTCGTAGAGGCAGCCAACATGGTATTGCATCGTACCCGCAACGTGCGTTTCTGCATGGCAGGTTCGGGCGATATGATGGATCAGATGATTTATCTGGCAGCCGAAAGAGGTATTGCCGACCGTTTCCACTTCCCTGGTTTCATGCGAGGCAAGCAGGTATATGAGTGCCTGAAGGATAGTGATGTATATGTAATGCCATCCGTGAGTGAGCCATTCGGTATCTCTCCTCTTGAGGCTATGCAGTGTGGTACACCTACTATCATCTCCAAGCAGAGTGGTTGCGGTGAAATCCTCACCAACTGTATCAAGGTAGATTACTGGGATATCCATGCCCTTGCCGATGCAATCTACAGCATCTGCCACAACGAGAGTCTCTTCGATTATCTCTCAGAGGAAGGCAGAAAGGAAGTAGATCAGATTACCTGGGAGAAAGTGGGAGCCCGCATCAAAGATCTCTATCTCAAGACTTTGGGATGGAAGTAATGTTAAATGTTTAATGTTACAAGGGCTAATCATAAAGTTCAAAGTTCAAAATTTAAAGTTCAAAGTATGAAAACAATTTGTTTATATTTCGAGATACATCAGATTACCCATCTGAAACGCTACCGCTTCTTCGATATCGGTACTGATCATTATTACTATGATGATTATGAGAATGAGCGTAGCATCAACGACATCGCAGAGCGCTCTTACATGCCTGCACTCAATGCTATCCAGGAGATGATTGAGAAGAGCGGTCAGTATTTCAAGGTTGCCTTCTCGCTCTCTGGTGTGGGTATGGAGCAGTTGGAGCTTCACGCTCCTCAAGTTTTGGAGAAGTTGCAGGAATTGAACCAGACCGGTTGCGTAGAGTTCCTCGCAGAGCCTTATTCTCATGGTCTTTCTTCTCTCGTCAACGAGGAGACTTTCAAGTCTGAGGTGAAGCGCCAGTGCACAAAGATTGAAGAGTACTTCGGCAAGAAGCCTACCGTACTCCGTAACTCTTCTCTCATCTACAGTGATGAGATTGGTGCTACTGTAGCTGATATGGACTTCGTGGGTATGCTTACCGAGGGTGCAAAGCACGTGTTGGGTTGGAAGTCACCACATTATGTATATCACTGTGCGATGAATCCAAAGCTCAAGCTCTTGCTTCGTGATGTACGTCTGAGCGATGATATCTCTTTGCGCTTCGCCAACAGCGACTGGGAGGGTTATCCACTCTTCGCAGATAACTATATGAACGATATTGCTTCCTTCCCAGAGGAGGAGCAGGTTATCAATATCTTCATGGAGTTGTCTGCTCTTGGTATTGCTCAGCCATTGTCAAGCAACATCCTTGAGTTTATGAAGGCTTTGCCAGAGTGCGCTAAGCAGCGTGGCATTACTTTCTCTACTCCTACAGAGATCTGCAAGAAGATCAAGTCTGTAGGCGAGATCAATGTACCAGATACATTGAGTTGGGTAGATGAGGAGCGTGACGTAAGTTCCTGGCTCGGTAACCCAATGCAGCGCGAGGCTTTCAACAAGCTTTATAGCGTAGCTGACCGTGTACGTATCGCCAATGATCCACGTATCAATCTGGACTGGGATTATCTCCAGGCAAGCAATAACTTCCGCTTCATGACCACCAAGCCTAGCAACGTAGGTCTTGACAGAGGTATTTACGCCAGCCCATTCGATGCATTCACCAACTACATGAACATTCTTGGTGACTTCATCAACCGAGTAAACGATCTCTATCCTGCTGATGTAGATAATGATCAGTTGGAGGGTCTTCTTACCACCATCACCAACCAGGATGAGGAAATCGAGATGAAGGACAAGGAGATTACCCGTCTCCAGGCTAAGATCGAGAAGATTGAGAAGGAGGTAGCCAAGCTTCGTGCAGAGAAGTCTGAGAAGCCAGCTGCCAAGAAGACTGCTGCCAAGAAGACACCAGCCAAGAGAACTACAGCCAAGAAGACAGCTGAAAAGCCTGCTGAGGCTGCAGAAGAAAAGTAAGCTTAGAATTTAGATTACTCATAACTTTTAGTCCCCCTTGCGGCTCGTGTTGAGCAGTGAGGGGGACTTTTTGTATTCTTCAGTTTATGGGGAAACGGATTGGCTTGATTATAGTGTTCCTTGTATCTTGATGAATTTGATCAAGCTTCAAGAAAAAGAATAAGCTTCAAGAAAAAGAATAAGCTTGAATTACATGATTAAAAAAAGGCTGTATCCGGAGGATAAACCTCCAAGATACGGCCTTTAATCTGATATAGAGTGTGTATGTATGTGATGGTAATTCTATTAATAACCAGGATTCTGGTCAGCTGAACTTAACTGGTCGTTGGCATCGATGGCAGCCTGTGGGATAGGGCGCAGAAGCTTCTCGCCTATATACTGGGCTGCCTTATCTCCCATTTCGTAGTTATACTTGGTGCAACGCTCAACCAATGTCTTGGTTCTGCGGAGATCCATCCAACGGGCACAGTTACCGAAGTTCTCACAAGCGCTCTCGTCAAGAATGTTGTCGATGGTGATTGTGCCTGTAAGTGCAGCAAGACCTGCACGCTGGTGAACTTCATTGAGGCGGGCCAATGCCTTGGTGTTATCGCCGGCCTTGAGGTAAGCCTCTGCTGCTACGAGATACATCTCTGGCAATGTGATGATATGGATATCGCGATAGCAGGTATTCTTCTGGTTAGAAGCAGTCTGGCTGTCATCAAACTTCTTGCAAGGATTTGAACCGTAAACCAACTGCTGGTTGTCGTAATAATCCATATCCTTGCCATCCATATTCTGTGCCTCCTTGGTCTTTGAATCCATCGGGATGCGGTAGGTATTCGCTCTGTTGGCTGGATCTTCTGCCTTCCATGCAGCAAAGTCTGCATCAGTTTCATACCATGCAGAATAGTAACGGGTTACAGGATATCCCTTCAGACTCTCACCATTCTTATACCATGTCCAGTAGCCTGTGCCTGCGGCATTGCCCTTGTTTACATCCGGCAATTCCTTCATAAAAGTTGCATCGTAACGCAGGTCACCCTTCTGGAAGCAATGCAAGGCATAGAGAGTTGGTACATAACTGGAAGTTGTTGCCTTGATAGGATCCTCGGCTCCACCCAGATAGTTGCAGTAGTAGCCGCTCCATTCAGTACCACCTGATGTGGTATTATTGGCTGTAGCCAGATCATATTCTACATCCCAGAGGAACTCTGCGTTATCATCGCCAGAACCATCTGCCTTCCAAAGACTGGCAAATGGTGTGGTCAACTTTCTGCCTGCAATTACCTCATCGGCAAGAGAAGCTGCCTTGGCAAAGTATTCCTGCTTGCCGAGGTCCCATGCTGCTGAGAGATAGGTCTTGGCAAGGATAGCCTTGGCTGTTTCCTGACTGATGCGGCCGCCACCCTTGGTTGCTGTTGATGCCTCGAGTACGTTCTTGCTGATGACATCCTCCAATTCGCTGATGATGTATGCATATACGTCTGCAGCAGAAGACTTAGGATATCCGGTTTCTGCAGAAGTTAGGAAATCCTTCATCAAAGGCACACCTCCGAAATTATTCACCAGCAGATAATACTCGTATGCTGCCAGGACACGTGCCTCGCCAACGAGCTTGTTCTTCGTGGCATCATCTACTTTAGCACTCTGTGCATAGTATGACACAGAGTTGGCAGCACGGATACCTGAATAGAGATAAGTATAGAGATTCTTGATATCACTATTCTCAGGAGTCAAGGTCTCGTAAGTATTCAATGGCTCGTTCATCTTGTTGCGGGCATCAGCATACATATCTGTACCTGCTGAGAAACAGCTGGTGAACAGAGGTGCCGCATAGACGTCTTGCAGACGCTGATAGGCGTCGTTTACCAAAGTGTTGAAACCATCCTTGGTAGCGAATGTTTGCTTGTCGCTTACATTCGACTTGTTTTCTGCGTCCAGAAAATCGCTACAGCTAGTCATGGTACCCATGCAGCAAGCAGCGAGAGCTACGCTATATAATATCTTTTTCATAATTGTTTCCTTTAATTATATATGAAGTTTAGAACTTGATAGGATGAAGCTTAGAACTTCAAATTTACACCAAACTGATAGGTTACAGATGCTGGACCACCATTCTGCAGATTCTGTGAAGCCCACTCAGGGTCAAAGCCCTTGTAGTTGGTGAAGCAGAATGGGTTCAGGATATTCATATAAACACGAAGGTTACGAATACCAGCTTTGTTCACTACATTCTTTGGCAAGGTATAACCCAAGGTGATGTTCTTAACCTTGGTGAAAGAGGTCTTCTGATACTGGAAGCCTTCTCCCTTGGCTGAACCCTTGTCGCCGAAGTAACCACCCATGGATGTATCGCTGTTGTTTGGATAAGGATACTGTCCGTAGTGGGTCTCTGTGGCGGTTGTAATCTCACCTGTCTCATGATTGATGATCGGTGCTCCTGCAGGGATGTAGTAATCCAGCTGCATGTGAGCATTACCACGGTCGCTATACTTCATAAACTTTTCATGGAAATAGCTTCGAGACCAGAATCCGCTCTTGGTATAGAACATAATAGAGAAGTCGAAGCCCTTGAAATAGACATTGGTAGAGAGACTTCCTGTCCAGCGTGGATCGGTGCAGCCATAAATCTGCTTATCGCTGTCGTCAATCTTGCCATCGTCGTTCCAATCGTTAACGGCTACCTGACCTTCATACCACTTATACTTACTGCCATATCTCTCGTAGAACTCCTTCAAGGTATAGTGCTTGTCACCATTCATGGTGTGCATGGTTACACCCTTGTCAGTAATCACTTCGGTGTGGGTATAGTCGCGGAGCACGTTCAATGGCTCGCCGATGAACCAGTTGTTGGCTACCTCATCTACCTTACCGTTACTCAACTCCTTAATCTTGTTCCAGTTGCGGGCAAAGTTCACGTTGGCACTCCAAGAGAAGTCCTTCTTGTTAATAATGTTGAACTGCAAGCCCAACTCGATACCTCTGTTCTGAACAGAACCAACATTGAAGGTAGAAGTCTTCTCACCAGTTTCCAAAGGCACAGAACGAGACATAATCTGACCATCTGAAAGACGGTTATAGAAGTCGGCAGTTACATTGATGCGATTCTTCAGGAAACTCAAGTCGAGACCGAGGTCAAACTCCTTCACTTTCTCCCAGATAAGGGCGGTGTTAACCAATCCGTTAGGATGATAACCCTGAACTTCTGTACCATCGATGGTGACATAGGTAGGACCAGTGGCAGAAGCGATGGTTACATAATCGCCTACATTGTTATTACCGGTAACACCATAAGAAACACGGAGCTTGGTATTGTCGAGCCAAGAACTGAACTGCTTCATCCATGCTTCATCAGAGATACGCCATGCCGCAGCTACTGATGGGAACCATCCCCAACGGTTGCCGTCGGCAAAACGTGAACTTCCATCGGCACGGAGTGTAGCTGTTGCCATATATCTTCCCTTGTAAGAATAGTTGGCACGGAAGGCGAATGACTCCAAAGATGACTCGTTGTATGTGCTGGAAAGATTCTTGTCACCGCTGGCAGAACCCAGATTGTGGAAGGTGGTATGGTCGTTGGCGATACCCTTAGCTTCCTCATACTGATATTCCGTATTGCTCTTGTAGAGTGAGAAGAGAGCCATGGCACCAATGTTATGGTCGCCGAAAGTCTCGTTGTAGTCGATCTGGTTATCCCAGGTCCAATCCATACGAGTGGTGTTACCCACAGAGGCAAAGTTAGTCTTGTTCTTCTGATAGTAGGTAGAACCTACATCGTTGCCCTCGTTGATACCTGTGGCATAGAAGATGCCCTGGCGCTTGTGAGAATAGTTAGGAGAGAAAGTTGTGGTAAACTTCAATCCCTTCATGATGTTGGCACGAAGATACAGGTTACCCATCATGGTGTATTTCTTGGTCTCATTGGTATAGTTACCATCATAGAGGTCAATCAATGGGTTGTATGTAGAGGTAAACTGTGCATCAGAACCAAAAGCTGCCTTGGCTCCTGGGTTAGGAATCAAGTTGCCGTCTGTATCTGTAGGAGATACGAATGGGTTGAAATAGAATGCGTTTACGTATGGAGAGTAAGTACCATCTGTACATACATCTTCTGTTCTGCTCATAGATAAGTTAACAGAGAAACCTGCATCAAAAATCTTGGAAAGCTTGGCATCCATGGATCCCTTCAAGTTGAAACGCTCATAGTCGTTGCCTTTGAATACGTTTTCCTCGCCCTGATAACCCATACCTACGCGATAGTTTACCTTATCAGTTGCACCTGCAGCACTGACGAAGTGGTTCTGCTGAGCAGCTGTGCGGGTTACCATCTCCTTCCAGTCGTAACCGTCGAAGCTTGGATCCATCATCAACTCGTAAAGCTTTGAATCCTTGTAGCTGGTTCCTCCCTTGCGGGTCAGGAAGGCTGAATTCAAGTCGGTATTCTTGATGATGTAGTGTGGATGTCCATTGGCATCAACACCCTTGCGGCTAGAACCGTCATAGCTCTTTCCGTCAAGCGTTGTATATCTGGCAAAACGGTAATCCATAAACTCGTTGGCACCCATCATTTCTGGCATACGTGCTGTCTTCTTCACACCATAATATCCATCGTAAGAGATGGTTGCCTTCTGTGCCTTATCTGCACCCTTGCTACCCTTAGTGGTAATCATGATGACACCGGCAGAAGCACGGGAACCATAGATGGCAGTAGAAGAAGCATCTTTCAATACGTCGATACGGTCGATATCGTCTGGATTCAAGAAGTCCATATTGTCGCAAACTACACCATCAATCACATAGAGAGGCTGAGCCTGCTTGTTAATGGAAGCTTGACCACGAACCTGGATATTGAAGCCTGCACCTGCACGGCTACCCGACTGGGTGATGTTGACACCCGGCACAGAACCCTGCAAGGACTCTGCAAGATTGGTTGTACCACGAGCGGCAATCTTATCTGAATTAACAGAGGCGATAGAACCGGTGACATCTCTCTTGCGCATAGTACCATAACCAACGACAACTACCTCATCGAGGGCTTCGTTGTCATCTTCCAGTACGATGTTCCATGATTTCTGGCTTCCTACTTTTACCTTCTTTGGCTTGCAGCCGATATAGCTGAAAGTCAATTCTGTATTAGGATTCGCATTTTGGATGGTGAAGTTACCATCGAGGTCAGTAATACCACCGGCCTTGCCGCTTTGATCTGTAATGGTTACACCTATCATAGGTTCGCCATTAGCATCCTTTACGGTACCCTGGATTGTTTTTTGTGCAAATGCAGTAAAACAAACCGAACTCAATGCTAGTGCCATGCTGGCACGTCTTAGTTGTTGATACATAATGATGTTTGTTTTGTAGGTTATTATTTCTTGTTTATTTGTTTTGGTCTATTGAAATTTACTAGCGATAAGTATTCGTGTTTCATTTTCGTAAGATCATTAGGAATCTTTGATTTTTGATATGAATCTTTGATTTCTGCCACAAAAGTACTAAAAATTATTTAATCTGAACGAATTTTAATGAAAAAATACACGTAAACGTTTGCGCAGAAAATATCTACGTCTTAGTGCTTTTATGGCTGGTGGGCAAAAGAAGAAGGCTGCATCTTAAGGATAAACCTAAAGATACAGCCTTGAATGATTAAGCGGTATTTTTATATAAAATTACGCTAAAAACTGCCGAATAGCTTAAAATGAGCTATTTATGAGTCTTTCACCTCAATAGAGGTAATGATTTGGCAACAGTCCTAAATTCTGCTATCTGCATACGTTTGCTGCCTAACAACTCTTTTCGGCTGCAAAAATACAAAAAAATAATGAATCTAAGATTTTTAATTCCCAAAAAAACATCAAACCGAAAGACATGTTACAAAAAGTACCAGTTTTCTTACAAAATAGCAGCATAATGTTTAATCAAATTTAATTTTACCGTCAATAAGTTTAATTCAGTTTAAAATAACCATCAAAAAGTTCTATCAATCATTTTTTTTTTGTACTTTTGCAATCGAAAACAAAGAGGTTTATACCTCCGCAACATGTATAACATTTAAAAAGGAGAAAACATGAAAAAGTTTTTGTTTTCTATGGCTTTGGCATTAGGTGCTATATGCATGCCAAGTCAAGCAAGTGCGGCTGAAGTATCTTCACCAGTAGTAAACAACATTAAGGCAACAACAACGTTCCAAGCAACTCCATCAAATGGTCCTGTCGTTATTATTACCAAAGATGGAACAGTCATTATTGTTCTCTAATGTCGTAGTCTATTGCTAATCAACAACGACTGCATATTACATTGGAGTGCCTACTCTTTAATATTTTCTTTCTATTCTGTACAAATATGAAAAGGGTTATATTATTCACGCTTTCGTGCTTAGTCTCTTGTCTATTAGTCTCTGCACAAAAGATAGGATTATCCATACATTATAATATGGTGATGCAAATTCCGAAGGAGGTCTATAGTATGAGTGATTTAAGTAAAAGACAAATGATTATAAATCAATTGTCCAATCAGCATAAAACTTATACTTTATTTACTAATGGCAACGAATGTGCATTTTCAACCACAGGCATAGATAACAATGTTATCAAACTTGAAGGAAGTGGCTCATACTATACAAATACAACAGATAATAAGGAAATAAGTATAAAAAGCATTGTAGATAAGGCGTTTGTCGTTTTTTCTGATTCATTAAAAAATGAATGGGATTTGTATTTTGATGAGACTATAGAAGTTTTAGGAAAGAAATGTACAAAGGCCGTATATAAGAAAAATCGTTCTGTAGTAGCATGGTTCTGTCAAGAAATACCATCCCCCGTAGGACCTTGTGGATATATAGGGCTGCCAGGGGCAATACTCCGCTTGACGACATCAAGCGAAATTTATGAGGCAGAAAGTATTTTGCCTATAAAAGGGCAAGTCAAGATAGAGTTACCAAGAGGAAAAGTAATGCAAAAACCTGCTTTTGAAAAGTTACAGAAGAAAAAGATTGAAGAGTTGAAGGAAAGCGGCAATGACAATGTCATAGTTTTGTAGTGTAAAACATAAGGATGTATGGGACGTTTAAGAAGTTTACTGTTATGTATGCTAATCTGCATATGTAGATTTTCTATAGCACAGAATATATCGGGTATGGTTGTTGATGCACAAAATACAGCCATACCCTTTTGTACTGTTACATGTTCACAAGATAGTGCGGCACATTCCATCGTTTCGTATGCAATATCAAAAGACGATGGTTCGTTCACTATCCAATCCAACAAGGCTTTGTCCTCATTTTGGTTGACAGCAAGATGTGTCGGATATACTACACTGAGAGTACATTATAAAGAAGTGCCGGCGCCCCCATTACACTTAATGATGAAAGACGACAGCTACACATTGTCTGAGGTAACAATAAAAGGTAGAAACTTAGGGGCGAAAATAAAGAATGACACAATTGAATTTAGTCCAGATGTGTTTAAAAACGGAAGTGAACAGAACATGAGCGATGTCATTAAAAAGTTGCCTGGAATGACAGTCGATGAATCGGGAAATGTTTCCTACCAAGGAAAAAAAATAGATAAGTTCTTGGTCAATGGCGAAGATGTGCTTTCTACAGGAGGACATGCACTAAAAACTTTGTCCGCCGACTTTGCTTCTGGTGTGGAGTTGCTTAGTAACTATAATGATGGAAATATCGGCAACTCTTTTAATTCAAAAGAGACGACAGCATTAAACCTTATAAATAAGGACTTCCATAACAAATGGGCAGGCAACTTTACAGAAGGTGGCGGTATGAAGAACAAGTTTGACAGCAAGAACTCAGCTTTAAAGATGGGCAATAAAGTATCTGCATCCATCATAGCAAATGCGAACAACACCAATGAGGCTGTATTCTCTATAATGGACTATCTCAATGCCAATGGCGGTCTTACAGGAGTAAAAACAACCAATGGATTTGCGCAATTGAGCCTTTCCAGTGCAGAAAGAAATGTCTTGATGCCAAGTAATGACGAATACAAAAGGACTTCAGGTATTGGCAATGTCAATTTAACATTGAAACCGTCTTCACACTACAAGGCCACAATAGGTGTAATCCACAATGAAATGGATGCAAAGTCTGCATTGTCAACGGAACAACATATAAAGATGGCGCAGGAAAACATACGTAAGTCAACAGAAGAGAATGGCAAGAAAAGAGGCAGCTTCAGTTCATTTAACCTCAGCCAAAAATGGGATGTCAATCAATACACAAGCTTGCGTTTCCAAACGAAGTTGGCATATAGCGATATGAGAAACAGTATGTCTATCATGGATTATTACAACAATAATTCCGATAGAAATGCAGACAATGACAAAAACAAAGGATTTAATGCTTTACAGCAGGTCAGCTTAAATTCGTTGATAGGCAAAGGCTTGCTTTATGGAAGTGTAGATTTCGCTTTTTCTAAGTCAGACAGAAACTTGGACATTCTTTCCTCTTACGAATTGCCTATCGAATATACACAGGCTGATGGTTCTTACTATATAGATAGAGGTTTGAAGAAGCTGAATGTGGCAGGTGCTGTAGGATATGTATTTCCTATTTTCCATAAAATCAACTTGAAATGGGAGTTGTCCACTCAGAACTACGATTCATGGATAGACCAAAATGTAGATAGCGAACATTTGAACAGTCACAATTTCGGGATTTATGGGGGGCTCATGAAGAACAAAGGTCTCTTTAGGTTTGATGCAGGCGTTAGATTTTCTGATTATGGGAATAATACAAACATTAATGGACTAGCGACAAAGTCTGTAATCAAGTGGGAGCCATCCTTTGCAACAGAATTACGTTTCAGTCAGCAACACTCTGTTGCATTTGGACTGAGTTACAAATATGTGCCAACCGATATTGAAGCACTTTCGAGACTTTCTGTCATCAATAGCTACGATGAGGTCACAGATGCTTCCTCATATTCAAGGTTGGGCAACAACGCCCTGAACATGAATATTGCTTATAAGTTGTATAGTTTGTATAGCAGAACAATTATATTTATGTATTTGACTTATGAGAAGGCTGATAACACCGAAATGCTGAACTATCAGAATGACGGTTTATTACACAGCCAAAATTATATGGATGGAGGAAAAAAGGAAACCGTAAATGCAACTTTATATGCCAACAAAGGATTGGGCAACTTGCCTATTGATGCCAAACTGACCACAACATTTTTATGGAATCGAAACGAAATTGCATACAATTCCATTCCGTGTAAAATGTTGATAGGGAACTTAAAGACAGACTTAGGTTTCGTCTCACGCTTTAAGATTCCTTTCAATGTTGAGGTTGATGGCTTGTACAACAAGTTGACAAACAAAGTCACCGACTTAAACATTGATTCTAGTGACAAGGAATTTGGTGGAACTGCAAAGCTCATATTTGCGAAGAACAAGTTCGCCAGTTTTGTTACCGGCAAGTGGAACAAGATAGAGAATACAAGCGGAAGTAAGATATTGCGAGATATTGATTTTTCCATTTCCTATAAAATCAAGAAATTCACATGCAAACTTTCTGGCACGAATATCTTTCACCTTAACGGAATCAATTGGTTAAAACAAAATGTTACACCAACTTACACATCCTATGTTAGATACAAACAACATTCTGGAAATGTTATGCTATCTCTAACATATCAATTGTAAAAGCAACAACAAAGAGGCGGTTTACCCAAAAAAAGTAAGCTGCCTTCTTTGTTCTTGCAAAAAGTATATTAAAGTTTGAAACGACGCTGTGTTTTTAACCTTATATTATTCCACTGTTCCTTAAACCATTCAACCATAGTTTGTCTATTTATATACAAAAATAGTTGGTTCGGCTTGGTAGAATCAGAGAATACCTTAATTTCTGCATTCACTACATTGAACTTTCTTCTGTGCTCCTCGGAATAGAGTGAACCGCTAAAGTTGACTGCCTTTCCTGTAAGAAGCACTCCGATTTGCTCAACGGTGAAGCCAATCTTCCTGCACAGGTCTTCCATTTGCAAATGTGCCTCCAACATCGGGAACCAATGCTTGGCTTTGCGGACGATGTCATTGAGCAAAGAAACTTCTGTTGCGTGCTTGCTCTTCAAATCTACGACCTCTGCTTTGTGTATCTGTTGCATCTCGCCGAGTTGTTGGCTGTGGCTGTCCTCCATTCGCTGTATTTTCTCATGGAGTTCGTCAATGTATTGCTCTCGGTCTGTCACAAGCTCACACAACTTTCGGTTGTGTTGCTCCACCTCTTTCAATTTTCCACTTCCCAAGAGAGAACCAATCTTCGACACAAGGGCTGTCTTGGCTTCCGTCTTGGCTGCCTGTAGTTTCTCCGTGTTGATTTCGCTCTTGGTCTGTTTGAGCAGTCGCTCCGCTTCCTCCACATCAGATTGCAACAGTTTCATGCAGTTTTGAAGTCTCTCCGTCTCTCGCTTGATGTTGCGGTAATACTGTGCCGTGGTGGTATGCCTCGCATCCGATCCACGGACACCTCGCTTCAAGCCATACTTGCCCATGGCTTCCGCATAACTGTCGTGATAGCCAACCATCTTGTCACGGTTGAGCACATCATCGGCACACAACCTCACGGCATTGGCTTTCTTGCGGTATGTCCGTTTGCCTTCTTCCGCTGTCTTGTTCTTCGCCTTTCTCCGCTCGCCTGTCACTATCGGAACAATGGAGGCGTGGAGGTGCGGCGTGTGCTCGTCCATGTGGAGAACCACCGAAACGACATTCTCCTTGCCGAATGTGTCCTGCAACCATTTCAAGCTGTCGTTGCACCAATCGTCAAGCTGACCATTGGCTGCGATGTTCATCATGTCCTCGTGCGTTCCAGACAGCACGGTTCTAATCACCCTCACCTGGTCATTGGTTATCTTGCGCTTGATGCCTGCCGTCTTGATGCGGTGGGCGATGGCTTCGTCACGACCATACACACCGCTCGGCATCTTGACAAGCTCACGGTTGAGGTGAGTTCTCGTAGGGTCAGCGTTGTCGGGTATCACCTTGCGCTCTATGTGGTCTGACTCCCTTGCGTCAGAGCTGCCCTTTGCCTTCTTGAAATCCAAACTGAAATGTCCCATAATAAACTTGTTTTTGAGTTGTACAAATCCGCTTGCCGCATTGCGCCCTGCGCATGGCTCACGGGGTTTCAAAAGGGGATGCCCCTTTGCTCAAATGGGTGTTTTTAGCGGTGGCGTGCCACTGCGTCAAGAAAACGCCCTATTGAGCTATGGCTTTTCCGTTCAGAATAGCCATTGGAGCAGGAACCGTCTATATGCCCAAGGCTGCGCCTCTCTTTCGAGGTGGAACGGTTTGCTTAACAGGCTGTACTTGGTGTACAGACTGTTTGGATTTAACTCCGCACAGATAGTCGTTCAAGTCTTTGTACTCACAGTACAAGTGAGATGCATCCCTCACACGGTAGCCGAGGGCGTTCTCGATGGCAAGCGTTGCCTTCCGCCCTGCATCATCGTTGTCGAGCAGACAACTGATGCGCTCGTAGCCGTGTAGTGCGTCAATAGCCTTGTCAACGTTGCTTGTTGAGTTGAGTATCACGTAGTCCTGCGCTTCCAATGACGGACA
>NZ_QSQJ01000018.1:0-67297 GCF_003436715.1 Prevotella sp. TF12-30
CTGGTGGAGCTGCTGATATCCAAGACTCCGGAAATCTATCAGCCTGCTGTGGCGCACGCTATTTTTCCTTCGCTCGCTACCCATCTCTGGAGAACCAGATTCAGATATATCGACAACGTGGAGCACGAAGCTACCCTGATGACTTGTCTGCTTGCAGGCACAGGCGCAGGTAAAAGTTGTGTGCAGAAACCTATCGATTTCATCATGGAGGATATCCGTAAGCGCGACCAGGAAAACCTGAAGCGTGAGAAGGAATGGAAGGATGAAATGATGCGCAAGGGTGCCAACAAGGATAAGCGCAAACGTCCTGAGAATCTGATTATCCAGGAGATTGATGCCGATATGACCAACCCAGCCTTCGTGATGCGTACCGCTGAAGCCAAGGAACATTTCCTTTATACTTCGCTGAACGAAATCGACCAGTTTGATGCACTCAAGGGTATCGGCAATCAGCAGTTCCGTATTATGTGCCTCGCCTTCGACCCAGGTAACTTATATGGACAGACGCGAGTCGGAACCCAAAGTGTAACCGAGCGTGTTACCATCCGTTTCAACTGGAATGCTTCTACCACCATCCATAAAGGCATCAGGTATTTCAAGCGTGTGCTGACCGATGGTCCGGTTTCCCGAATCAACTTCTGTACCATCCCCGAAAGAGATATCGGCGAGGACATTCCCGTCTATGGAACCTACGACGATGAATTCAGAAATTCTCTGAAACCTTACATCGATAATCTCTGCATGGCTTCGGGTCTGGTGGAGTGCAAGGAGGCTTTTCAGCTTGCTGAGGTGCTGAAGGATGAGAATGCGGAGTTCTCCCGTCTGTCGCAGGACAGAGTCTATGAGAATCTGAGTTTCCGAGCCAACGTAATCGGCTATCTGAAGGCTTGTGTGCTCTATGTGGCGAACGGTTACCAGTGGGAGCCGGAGATTGAGGATTTCATCCGCTGGAGCGAGCGTTACGACCTCTACTGCAAGATGCGTTTCTTCGGTGATGCCATCAAGAAGGCGGAGCGTGACGGTGATCAGGAAAGCAAGAAGGGACCTGCGAGCATTCTGGCATTCCTGCCCGACAAGTTCAGTTATCAGCAGGTAGAGAGCCTGCGTCTGAAAAACGACATGAACGCCAAGGGTACTGCCAAAATGTTGAGAAACTGGCTGCATCGCGGGTATATCGAGAAAGAAGAAAGTGACTCAGTGACTCAGAAACTCAGTGACTCAGTTTATTTCAAGACCCATTCCTAGAGTGGGGAATGAATCGCATCAGGAAAATTTTCCTGAAAATAATGAACGAAAAAAATCTTTTGTTTATGGAAATAGTTTTAGAGCGTATAGCGAAGAAGAATACTTATACCATCGGCCGACTGTATCTGTTGGCTGATGGTGATGTGAAGCGCAAGGTGCTTTCCGGCAAGTTTGCCGGCGACAAGCGCAGTTTCGAACATACTTTCGACTTGAAGAAGTTGTCTAAGGACAGCTACTTCTGTGACACCCTGGAGCCTACGTGGCGCAACCTGAAGGGGGATAGCGCTGAAGCCCGAGGAAGTGAATGCCAAGTACAGCCGTCAGAGCGGCAAGGTGGCAAGAAAGATTCCGGGGCATACTGCCATCCCCGAGGGATCGTATCGTGTGCTCGTTACCCTATCGCCCCGATTCAAGAAGTGGCTGCCGTATGTGCAGGGTGTTCCGGGTTTCGAGGGCATCCGTATCCATACCGGCAACTATCCCGACGATACGCAGGGCTGCATTTTGGTGGGCGAGAACAAAGTGAAAGGTATGGTGGTGAACTCCCGTATCTGGCTCACCCGACTGATGAAGCGCATCCAGGCGGCTGAGAATCAGGGAGAAGGCATCTGGATTACCATCATCTGATTTTCGGATTATCATCATCTGATATCGCATAACCGTATGAAAAAAAAGCGGCAGCCGTATCTTCCGGTTGCCGCTTCTTTTACATTATACGCTTTTACAAGCTTATCTTTTTTCCAAATCCTTATTCAGCATCCTCAGCCTTCTTGCGGCGGGAAATGCGCTTGCGCTTTGGCTTCTCATCTGTATTCGGAGTCTCGATCTTCACACCTGCCAACTCTGGGTCGATGAGGATACGGCCGCAGTACTCACAAGGGATGATCTTCTTGTGCATCTTGATATCCAACTGGCGCTGAGGTGGAATCTTGTTGAAGCAACCACCACATGCATCACGCTGCACGTAAACGATACCCAGACCATTGCGGGCACCCTTGCGGATACGCTTGAAGCTGGCGAGCAGACGTGGCTCAATCTTCTTCTCAAGCTCGAGAGCCTTCTCCTTCAGGCGCTCCTCCTCCTCGTGAGTCTCCTCCAGGATGTCTTCCAGCTCAGCACGCTTCTCTACCAGTCCGTGCTCCAGGTCAGCCTTCTTCTCCTCAGCCTTGTGGAGGTCGAACTCGCGCTCGCGCATCTTAGCCATGCCCTCGCGGATCTTCTTGTTGCAAAGCTCGATTTCCAACTCCTGGAACTCGATCTCCTTGCTCAAGGTATCATACTCGCGGTTGTTGCTCACGGTATCGAGCTGCGCATGATAGCGCTCCAGGCTAGCCTGTGCATCAGCAATCTCGTTCTGCTTCTGGTAAACAGCATGGTCGAACTGCTCGATTTCGCGCTGGATGTTCTCAATACGAGTGGTGAGACCGGCGATATCATCTTCCAAGTCCTGAACTTCGAGAGGAAGCTCACCACGCAACTCACGGTTCTCGTCGATGCCCGACAAGGTTACCTGAAGCTGGTAAAGAGCCTTCAACTTCTCTTCAACTGTCAAATCTGTAGGATCTTTCTTTGCCATAATTTCTTTATTTTATCTTTAAACCTTATTTTTTATTTTATAAATAGATGATGGGATTGGTGTTGATCTCCGAGATGCAGCATTTGGCATCTGGGAAATGAGAGAGGATGATGCTACGGAAGATTTCGCTGGTAAACTGCTCACTCTGATAGTGGCCGATGACGCAGATCTGAATCTCCTGCTCATGACCGAAATACTCGTGATAGCTCATCTCGCCCGTGATGAAGGCATCGGCTCCCGCCGCAATGGCATCGCCCAGCAGGAACGAACCCGAACCGCCGCAGAGCGCCACCTTGCGGATAGGGCGACGCAAGAGTTGGTTGCACTGCACGCACTCCACTCCGAAACGATCCCTGAGCAGCAGCACCAGGTCATCGGCAGCGATACCCTCGGCGAAATGCTCCTTCACCTCATCCGAAAGCTTGCCAGCCTGGGCAGCCTTCAGGATATCCTCGTCAGAGATCTCTCCTATTACGCCGCTGCCGCCTTTCACGCCATCCACTTCCTTCTCGCCACCGAAAAACTGCACGTTCTTCAGGCCCAGCTTCTCGGCAATCTTGAAGTTCACTCCGCCTGCCGCTGCATCCATGTTGGTATGCATGGAGACGATGGTAACATCATTCTTGATCGCCTTGCGAACGGTGCGCTGCACATAGTTCTCATCCGATATCCTGGAAAGCTTTCTGAAGATGAGCGGATGATGGCTTACGATGAGGTTGCAGCCCTTCTGGACCGCCTCATCCACCACCGCCTCAGTGACGTCAAGACACAACAATGCCCCTGACATTTCTACCGCCTCTGTCAATCCAACTTGCAGGCCGGCATTATCATATCCTTCCTGCAAGGGCAGAGGCGCGTAATGTTCAAGGGCATCAACTACTTCTCTTATTTTCACGCTCCTAATATGTCTTATTTTATAATTTAGGCTGCAAAGTTACGCATTTCTCACGAAATTAGCAAGCGTTTCACTAAAAATTTTCAAAAAATTATGTAAGTTGCCGATTTTTTTAGTATATTTGCACGCATAAAACATTAAAAATACAAAAGCTTATGCATCACTCAATATTACCTTGCGATTTCGCACTTCCCGCAGAATGGGAACCACAGAGCGCCATCATGCTCACGTGGCCACACGGCGGAACGGACTGGAAGCCGTATCTGAGACAGATAACCAACACGTATCTGCAGCTCGCAGACATCATCACCCGCTACGAAGACCTGCTGGTGGTGACACCTATCCTGGAAAGCACCCAGAGAATGCTCGCCGAAAAGCTGTCGGAGGGACAGATGGACCGCGTTCACCTCTACGAGATGGATACCAACGATACCTGGGCGCGCGACCACGGACCTATCAGTATGGTTTCGCGCGGCAGACACAATTCGCACATCATCCCTATCCATCTGCTCGACTTCAAGTTCAACGGATGGGGCGAGAAATTCGCATGGAAGAAGGACAATGCCATCAATCTGCAGCTCTACTATCAGGGAGCCTTCAATGCGGCGCTGGAGAATCACCAGGGCTTCGTGCTCGAAGGCGGAAGCATAGAGAGCGACGGCAGGGGTACGCTCTTCACCACATCGCAGTGCCTGCTGGCACCTCACCGCAACCAGCCTTTAACACGCGAGAACATCGACAGCCTGCTCAGGAATTTCTTCCATGTAAGAAACGTAGTATGGCTCGACCATGGTAATCTGGTGGGTGATGACACCGACGGACATATCGACACCATCGTGAGAGTGGCTCCGCACGACACCTTATTATATGTAGGGTGTGATGATGCGGAGGATGATCAGTATGAGGATTTTCAGGCGCTGGAGAAGCAGCTGCAGAAGCTCTTCACCTACGAGGGATACCCTTACCGACTGCTGAAGCTCCCAATGCCGGATGCCATCTATGACGAGGGCGACAGACTGACCACAGACAGGAACAGCAAGGGCGACAGACTGCCTGCCACCTATGCCAACTTCCTGATTCTGAACGGCGCCGTGATTTATCCTACGTACAACCAGCCTGAGAAGGACGAGGAGGCGAAGCGACAGATTCAGCTTGCCTTCCCAGACAGAGACGTGATAGGAGTAGATTCGCTCACCATCATCCGCCAGCACGGAAGCATCCACTGCCTCACCATGCAGCTGCCGGAGGGGGCTATCAAATAAAGTATTAGAAAAGACACAGACATAAATGAAACTCGGATTATTACAACTTCACATTACGGCGGACATCGCCGATAACAAGACCCGACTCGCTGAGGGCATCATCGACCTGGCGAAGCGTGGCGCAGAACTCATTGTACTGCAGGAACTTCACAACACGCTCTACTTCTGCCAGGTAGAAGATGTAGAGAATTTCGACTTTGCCGAACCGATTCCCGGTCCATCTACCGAATTCTACGGCAGGCTGGCAAAGGATCTGGGCGTGGTGATCGTTACTTCGCTCTTCGAGCGCCGTGCTCCGGGGCTGTACCACAATACGGCAGTGGTGATAGAGAAGGACGGAAGCATAGCCGGAAAGTATCGCAAGATGCATATTCCGGATGATCCTGCCTACTACGAGAAGTTCTACTTCACCCCTGGCGACCTCGGATTTAAGCCGATACAGACTTCCGTGGGCAAGCTTGGCGTATTGGTGTGCTGGGACCAGTGGTATCCGGAAGCAGCCCGCCTGATGGCGCTGCGGGGCGCAGACATCCTGATCTACCCTACTGCCATCGGCTATGCCACCTACGATACAGAGGAGGAGCAGCAGCGCCAGCGTGAGGCGTGGACCACCGTGATGAGAGGTCATGCCGTGGCAAACGGTTTGCCGGTAGTGGCTGTAAACCGAGTGGGATTCGAAGCTGACCCAAGCGGTCAGACCGACGGAATCCAGTTCTGGGGCAGCAGTTTCGTGGCAGGTCCTCAGGGCGAGCTTCACTATCGTGCGAGCGATGATGAGGAAGAGAGTCTGGTGGTGGATATCGACCTGAAGCACAGCGAGGATGTACGCCGCTGGTGGCCATTCCTGCGCGACCGCCGCATCGAGAACTACGGCGATATCACCAGAAGATTCATAGATTAAGGTAAAAGAGATTAGATTTTCGGGATAATGGAGAATTTGGAAGTGATGGTGGTTCTGTTCATCATCGTAGTTTTAGGTTACGTCGCCTGCAAGCTTGGCTATATGGGCGACAAGTTTGACAAGAAGCTGTCCAGCATCGTGGTAGATATCACCTGCCCGCTGCTGGTGCTCTCGTCTGTGATGGGAGATGAACTGCCCGACCGCACGCTCATTCTCCCGCTCCTGGGTGTAGGCTTTCTCACGTACATCTTATTACTGGTGTTCGGATTCGGGGTGCCTCGGCTCATCAGCAAGAACCATGACGACCAGGGAATGATCGGTTTCGCCCTGATGTTTGCCAACGTGGGATTCATCGGATATCCTATCGTTTCGAGCATCTTCGGACCCAAGGCAATCTTCTACGCCGCCCTGCTCAACATGCCGAACACGTTTTTCATCTTCACGGCTGGCGTGATGCTCATCAAGGGCGAATACAGCGTGAAGCAGTTTAACCCGAAGGTATTGCTGAGTCCGGCTCTGATTGCGGCTGCCGTGGCAGCCCTGCTGGTGGCGCTGGGGGTTCATACGCCTGATGTCATCGCCCGTCCGGTAACGATGGTGGGCAACGTAACGGTTCCTGTCGCCCTGATGATTATCGGAAGCAGCATGGCGAAGCTGCCCCTCAAGGAGATTATCGGCAGCCCGAAGGTTTACGTAGCCTCGCTGCTCCGCCTGGTAGTGGTTCCGCTGAGCCTCTACTTCTTCTTCAAGGTATGCGACGTGAGCGATGTGGTGAATAATATCAACACCGTGGTGATTGCGATGCCTGTAGCTAGCTTCGGCACCATGTTCTGCCTGAAATACGGCAGGAACCCGGCGCTCATCACAGAGTTGACATTCATCACTACGCTGGGCAGCATCATTACCATCCCGCTTATCACCCTGCTTTTCGGGTAGGGACAGGCGATGGGACAAAACCTAAATGCTACAACTTAACATAAAAAAGAAAGTATGAGAAAAAATAAAATGATAAAAACCAGCCGCCTCCTGCTGCTCGCTATGGCGCTCGGAGGCTTTACTAATCCTACAATGGCGGCACCGATAGAACACATCGGCGACCGCTACATCATGCACGTATCAGAAATGGAACTCACAGGCGAGGAATCGCTCCTCGACGTGCTGATGATGTGCCCCGAAGTCCTTACGATAGACGGCAACAACATCATCGGCGGTGATCCTTTCGCCAATCTCTACGGCAAGTTCGTCATCCGCATCGACAACCAGGAATATGGTCTCGACTACGCTACCCTGCTCCATCATTTCAAGGCGAGGGAGATAGAGAGCATCAAGGTTTGCCAGAACTCTGAGGTGATGAAGGGATGCAGCAGTCTGAAAAAGGTGATTGACATCACCCTGCGCAAGGGTGAGAACGGAGTGAGCGGAAGAGTAGGTTTCTTCGGCGACACCTATGGCGGAGGAAAGGGCATCGTGAGCGTATTGAGCCAGCAGGACAAGCTGCGCATCCTGAGCCACGTAGAGGGCAACATGCAGCGCACATCCAACAACGATCTGGGTTCCTATGCCGGTGATGGCCCAAGCCTCATCAATCACTATTCGCACGAGGGAGCCAAGATGAACATTCTCTGGACTCCTACCGAAAAGGACATGCTGGAAGTGGATGCGATGCAGACCTACACCCGAAACCATATTACCGGTACGCCAGCCGACTATGTGCGCGCCTACCATCTCCAGGCAGACTATACCCGCCTGCTGGGCGACAAGGGAGCGAGCATCCTCTTTACCCTGGGTGCCGAGAACATCAGCGACAACGGCGGAAATGCGGCAGATGCCAGTGCGGCACCTTATCGCAGCCATGCCACCTATCCGTTTATGGTGGTGGAATATGCCACTCCGGTGATTTCAGAGAACCTCTGGCTTACAGCCGGTTTCGAGGGCGGACTGTCTATCGAGAAGAACTGTGTGGCTGATTACACCAACCACTCCAACTATCAGGATCTGTATGCGCAGCTGGATTATACCATCGGCAAATGGGGCTTCATGGTGGGCGACCGATTCCGCACCATCAATTTCCGTCCGAAGCAGATTGCTACAGAAAAGAACTGGAAGCATAGTACCCACAACCATAGCTATACGGTGAGCGTATATCACAACTTTGCACCGGGCCATACCCTGCAGGGCACCTTCTGCCGCCGAATCTTCAATGCCGATTTTGGCGATTTCATTACAGCAGGCGATATGGAGGGGGCTTGGCGTCCATACTACACCAAGGACATCAGCGAGCGCCTTGCTTACGTGGCAGAGCTGAAGCACACCTACAGCAAGCCGAATCTCGTGGTAAGCAGTTCTATCAAGAATATCCATCAGGATCTTCCGGGTATAGATCGCGACAATACACTGGGCATCGGAACTACTGCCTTCTGGCATAAGGGAATGCTGAGGATTACCGCCGGAGTGAATTACTTCTGGGAAAAGGCTGAGATTTTCAGAGAAGAAGAAGGAATGAACTCTAAAACCAGCAAATACAGCAATTTTGCGATATTCAAGCTGGCTCCACAGCTGTCATTGCCTGCTGGCTGGCGCCTGACATCCAATATGATCTGGTGCACACGTCGCCACACGCTTACACCAGCCTATACGCCAGCCAATCTCTATGCCGAGGTGGGCGTATATAAGAACATAGGCAAGCATCTTACCCTGGAAGGCAGGTTCCACGATATTGCCGGTCAGCATTTCGGCAACCGTGCAGCCACCATGGGTTTCACCTATTACTTCTAGTTTTTTTCGGAAACAATTCTATCTGTACGGTCGAAACAATTCGGAAAACCTCAGGAAAAAACAATCATAAAAAGATATCCCGACTCTCCAAGAAAAAGGAGGGTCGGGATTCTCTTTATATAATATTTATGAACTTATAATCGTATGTTGATCCTAAATACATTTATGTTGATAATCTCTCTTTACTAAATCTTATGATCTTATGCTGAATCTCTCTCAACTATATCTTATAATCTTATGCTGAATCTCTCTCAACTATATCTTATGCTGATATCTCTCTTTATAGAGAATCTCTCTGATATTCATTAAAAAACTATGTTGATATGACCAGGATTCTAACCCAACAATCTTTTCTTATCTTTCTTATCTTTCTTATCTTTTTAGATGAGCGGCATTCCAGCCTTCTCACATTCTTTTCTCATATCTTCCGGCCAGATACTAGCCTGAATCTCGCCGATGTGCGCCTTGTGGAGCAGCACCATGCAGAGACGGCTCTGACCGATACCACCACCGATACTCAATGGCAACTTGTCGTTCAGGAGCTGCTGGTGGAAATAGAGCTTCTCTCTATCTTCCTTGCCTTCCAGCTTCAACTGGCGAAGCAGGCTCTCCTTGTCAACACGGATACCCATAGAGCTCAGCTCGAAGCTTCTGCCCAACACCGGATACCAGATCAGGATATCACCATTCAATCCCTCCTTGCCATTCTCGGCTATGGTACTCCAGTCGTCATAGTCAGGAGCACGGCCATCATGCTTCTTTCCATCGCTCAACTTTCCGCCGATACCCTCTACAAATACGGCACCATATTTCTTGCAGATAGCATCCTCGCGCTCCTTAGGAGTCTTGTCAGGATACATATCGAGCAAATCCTGCGCATGGATAAAATGAATCTCCTTTGGCAGGAAAGGCTTCAGCTGTGGATAGTGCTCGCAAGCCAGGAACTCGGTGCGGAGGATGGCTGCATAGATGCGGCGAACCACATCTTCAAGGAATGAAATGGTACGATCACCCTTCGTAATCACAGCCTCCCAGTCCCACTGGTCCACATAGAGCGAATGAAGATTATCAAGCTCCTCATCGGCACGGATGGCATTCATATCGGTATAGACACCATAGCCCGGCTCTATCTCATATTCTGCCAGGGTCAAGCGCTTCCATTTAGCCAGAGAGTGAACCACCTCAGCCTTTGCATCACCCAAATCCTTGATAGGGAAAGTTACAGGGCGCTCCACTCCATTCAGGTCGTCATTGATACCCAAACCCTTCAATACGAAGAGAGGGGCGGTGACACGGCGCAAGCGCAACTCTGTGGACAGGTTCTGCTGGAAGAACTCTTTTATCATTTTGATACCCATTTCGGTCTGGCGCATATCCAGCAGCGCCTCATACCCTTCGGGTTTTATCAGATTACTCATTTTATCTATTATATATCGTTTATAGTTTCTTATTTTACTGTTTATCTTACTTTCACGCTGCAAAGATACAAATTTATTATTAATCTGCAAGCGTTTTTCGAAAATATTTCGCAAAATGATAGCATTTTTTAGATTTTAAGTATCATTTTGTAGAGAAATTCACCGCATTTTCTCCCTATACATTATATATATAGAAAAAAAATGAGCCAAATATTTGGTTATTCGAAATAAAAAATGTACTTTTGCAGTCAATTACTCCTAAAGGGTAGGCGGCGTTTGCCGATTAATCGCCATTTCTGGTCTCGTAGCTTAGTTGAATAGAGCGTCAGATTCCGGTTCTGAAGGTCGTGGGTTTGAGTCCCACCGAGATCACTACTACATTAAAATTTAATTTAAGAACATGGATTTAGTAGAACGTTTCATAAACTATACAAAATTCGACACACAGTCGAGCGAAGACTCTGAAAGTGTGCCAAGCACGGCAAAACAGTTGGATTTTGCCAAGTACCTGAAGCACGAACTGGAGGAAGAAGGTCTGAGCGACGTAGAGATGGACGATATGGGCTACATCTACGCCACCCTGAAGGGCAATACCAAGAAAAAGACTCCTACCATCGGCTTCATCTCTCACATGGACACCAGTCCTGATGCCAGCGGAAAAGACATCAAGGCACGCGTCATCAAGAACTACGACGGCGAGGATATCGAACTCAGTCCGGGCATCATCTCCAGCGTAGAAAAATTCCCAGAACTCAAGGCGCACAAGGGCGAGGACATCATCGTAACTGATGGAACTACCCTGCTCGGTGCAGACGACAAGGCGGGCATCGCTGAAATCGTACAGGCAATGTGCTACCTCCGCGACCATAAGGAAATCAAGCACGGAGACATCCGCGTGGGCTTCAACCCAGACGAGGAAATCGGCATGGGCGCCCATCACTTCGATGTAGAGAAGTTTGGCTGCGACTGGGCTTACACCATCGACGGCGGCGACCTGGGCGACCTGGAATACGAGAACTTCAATGCTGCTGCTGCCAAGATCTACATCAAGGGCGTGAGCGTGCATACAGGCTATGCCAAGGGCAAGATGATCAACGCAAGCCGACTGGCTGTGGAATTCCAGAACATGATTCCTGAGGCAGAAACACCTGAGCAGACCGAAGGTTACCAGGGCTTCTATCACCTGCTCGGCATCGAAAGCCGCTGCGAGGAAGCCAAGCTCAGCTACATCATCCGCGACCACGACCGACAGAAATTTGAGGCGCGCAAGGATTTCATCGAAGACTGCGTGAAGAAGATGAACGAGAAGTACGGTGAGGGAACTGTTACGGCAGAAATCTACGACCAGTACTACAACATGAAGGAGAAAATTGATCCAAACATGCATGTCATCGACATCGTGCTCCGTGCCATGCAGGAGAGTGGTGTTCCACCTCGCGTAGAGCCTATCCGTGGCGGTACAGATGGTGCGCAGCTCAGCTTCAAGGGTCTTCCTTGTCCAAACATCTTTGCCGGTGGCGTCAACTTCCACGGTCCTCACGAATTCGTGAGCGTACAGGTGATGCAGAAGGTAGTGGATACCATCGTGAAGATTGCGGAAATCACAGAAGAGTATAACGACTAATATATATGGGGAATTTAGGAGAAATCTAAATTCCCCATTTTCATAAACTGACTATTTTTTAGAAAGAACATCATTTTCATAAAAAGAAAAATATGGCAGAAATTCCCTATTTAGTAAAAGACCTCGCCCTCATCCTGATGGTGGCTGGCATTGTTACCCTCATCTTCAAGCGGCTCAAGCAGCCCCTGGTGCTGGGTTACATCGTGGCGGGCTTCCTCGTGTCGCCCCACATGCCATATACCATGTCGGTGATGGACGAGACGGATATCCAGACCTGGGCAGACATCGGTGTCATCTTCACCCTCTTCTCGCTCGGTCTCGATTTCTCCTTCAAGAAAATCGTGAAGATGGGAGCCTCGCCCATCATCGCCTGCATCGTCATCGTCTTTTCCATGATGATGCTGGGCATCAGCGTGGGTCACAGCTTCGGCTGGGGCAGGATGGACTGCATCTTCCTGGGTGGTATGCTCGCCATGAGTTCCACCACCATTATATATAAGGCTTTCGATGATATGGGACTGCGGCAGCAGAAGTTTGCCTCTATGGTGATGAGCGTGCTCATCCTGGAAGACATCCTTGCCATCGTGATGATGGTGATGCTTTCCGCCATCGCCGGAGGCAACAATCCGGATGGCGAACAGATGTTTACATCGGTACTGAGGATTGGCTTCTTCCTGGTATTATGGTTTATCGTGGGCATCTTTGCCATTCCGCTCTTCCTGCGTTCGGTCAGGAAGTTCATCAATGGTGAAACCCTGCTCATCGTTTCCCTGGGACTGTGCTGCGGCATGGCGGTATTATCTACCAAGGTAGGTTTTTCAAGCGCTTTCGGAGCCTTCGTCATGGGTAGCATCCTGGCGGAAACCATTGAGGCAGAGAAGATTATCAAGCTGGTAGAACCGGTAAAGAATCTCTTCGGAGCCATCTTCTTCGTATCGGTAGGTATGCTGGTAGATCCCAACATTCTGGTAGAATATGCCGTTCCTATCCTCGCACTCGTGGCAGCCATCCTGATAGGACAGGCAACATTGGGAACCTTCGGATTCATGCTGGGCGGCGAATCTTTGAAGTCGGCAATGCGCTGCGGATTTTCGATGGCGCAGATTGGCGAGTTCTCCTTCATCATCGCCTCGCTGGGATTGTCGCTGGGAGTTATCAGCAACTTCCTCTATCCGGTAGTGGTGGCAGTTTCAGTCATCACCACCTTCCTCACCCCTTATATGATCCGACTGGCGCAGCCTTCCTATCAGCTGATGGAGAAGCATCTGCCTAGCAAATTCATCAATATTCTGAACCATTTTGCGATGAGCCGCCCCTCTACCCAACAGCAGAGCAAGTGGAAATCGCTGATTCGGCAGATGGTCATCAATACCGTGGCATACTCCATCCTTTCGGCTGCGGCGATAGCGATGATGTTCACCTTCGTCTTGCCTCTGATGCGCAATATGCTGCCAGGCTGGAATCTCCACTGGTATGCCAACGCCATCACGGGTCTGCTCACCATCGTACTCATCTCGCCTTTCCTGCGAGCCATCGTGATGAAGAAGAATCACAGCCAGGAATGGAAGCGACTGTGGGTGGAGAGCAGCATCAACCGCATTCCGCTGCTCTTCACGATATTCGTGAGATACGTCATTGCCCTGGGCTTCATCTTCTACATCATCAACTATCTGTCTCGCTTCACCAATGCGCTGATGGTATGCATCGGAGCCGTGATCGTACTGCTGATGTTGGGGTCGCGCCGCATCAAGAAACGAAGCATCGTGATGGAGCGCCTCTTCCTGCACAACCTTCGTTCGCGCGACATTGCCGCACAGGTAAACGGCGAAAAGCGCCCGCTCTACGAGGGTCATCTGCTGGATAGAGATATCCATATCAGTGAAATCGAGGTACCGGAAGACAGCATCTGGTGTGGCAAATCACTGAAGGAACTGCACCTCCGCCAACGTTTCGGCATCGATATGAGCAGCATCCGAAGGGGTTCGCAGCGCCTGAACATCCCGAATGGCGACACCGTGATATTCCCTGGCGACAAGCTTCAGATCATCGGTAACGACGACCAGGTACACAAGTTTGCCCAGGCGCTCACCACCGAGCTAGCCCCGGAAGATCTGGAGATAGAGAAGCGGGAGATGAAGCTCCGCCAGCTCATCATCAGCGGCGGCAGCGAATTTCTGGGCAAGACGCTGGAAGAGAGCGGAATCCGCAACAAATACAACTGTATGGTTGTAGGATTGGAAGAGGGTCAGGAGAACCTTACCCACATCCTCCCTTCCCGCGTATTCGAAAAGGGCGACATCATCTGGCTGGTAGGCGAAGAAGCCGACCTGCAGAAGATTCAGGAAAAGAGCTAAATAAAAGAACGAAAAAAGCTAGCAGGAAAAATCTGCTAGCTTTTTTGTTTTTTTGCCATAAAAGATTAATCTTATGGTAATAACCTTATCTTACGGTGATATGGAAGCAACCCTGTTTTACCTCGTATTTGATATAACAGCGGTTCTTCTCACGGAAATCCCTCAACACCTCGCTGAAAACCCACTTCAGGGTATCATTCTGCACCTGACGGCGAGGCTGCTTCTCCGTCTGAATCTGCTTATACCGATTGTAGCAGACATCAAAGGTAGTACCATAAAGATGGCACGAATTCTCGGTAGCATTGCCGTTTCGGGTTCTCAGTTTCGACACATCATCCTTGGTACGCAAGATACTGGTAACGATGATCTTATGCAAAGGAATGCCCTTAATCTGCAACGAATCAAAATACGCCCTACCGATATCCTGCAACAATACCGAAGCCCTAGGCACCAGATAAGGAATACTGTTGTTCAGCTTATCCACATAAAAGAAAGGATTGCTGCCCACATACACCAGCTTGCCCTTGCTATGCTCAGCCTCCTCACGGTTCTGAACCGGAGCCACGCCATGCTTGCTGGCAGCCACAATCTGTACATCCTGCTGATCAGGGAAGGTATTTCCGAAATGAGGCACCGAGAAAATGCGATGCTTCACCTCCTTGCCATTCTTATCGAAAAATATCGAAAAACTGCCATCAGAGGCAGTATCAGGAGTTACCGACAGTTCATCCTTCTTCAAATCCTCAGCCACAGTTTCAGCAGAAGAAGCATCAGAAGCCTCACCGGAAACGGCATTCTGAGCACCAGCCGAAGCCATTAAATCTCCTCTCAATGAATCGATTGCCGTACTATCTTTCCCTTCCGAATGAGCCGTCAACCTAGGCTCAGCCACACTCGGAAAAATAACACGGACCAGTGCCAGCAACAGCACGACTACCAAAAAACCTTGCAAATATCTATTCTTACTAATCTTCATAACTAAAAATTTCCTGCAAAGGTAACAAAAAGTATTGAAATATTTGCTCAATTCACAGAAAAGTAGTAATTTTGCAGCGTTATATAACATTATTTAGAACATTAAGGTTGCAAACCAAATAAGAAATATAAATATTTTGATAGAGAAACATATTATACTCGAAGATATAGATCCAGTGATGTTCTATGGCGTAGGAAATGGTAACCTACAGATGATTAAGTCACTGTATCCTAAGTTGCGTATCGTTGCACGCGACAACGTGATTCGTGTGCTCGGCGACGAAGAGGAAATGGCGAAAGCAGAAGAAGACATTGAGCTGATGCGCAAGCACTTAGCTAAATACAACATGCTCAATGAAGAGGATATCCTTGATATTGTGAAAGGCAAACAGACCAAAGCAGACTCCGTGAAAGGCGTGCTGGTATATAGCATCAGCGGCCGACCTATCAAGAGCCGCAGCGAGAACCAGCAGCAGCTCATCGAGGCTTACGAGAAGAACGATATGATATTTGCTGTGGGTCCTGCCGGAACCGGCAAGACCTACCTCAGCATCGCCCTTGCCGTGAAAGCCCTCAAGGAGAAGGCTATCAAGAAAATCATCCTCTCAAGACCTGCCGTAGAAGCAGGCGAAAAGCTCGGATTCCTGCCGGGCGACATGAAAGATAAGATAGACCCTTACCTGCAACCGCTCTATGATGCGTTGGAAGATATGATTCCTGCCGTCAAGTTGCAAGACATGATGGAAAAGCACATTATCCAGATTGCGCCACTCGCCTTCATGCGTGGACGCACCCTCAGCGACGCCGTCGTCATCCTCGACGAGGCGCAGAATACAACCTCACAGCAGATTAGAATGTTCCTCACCCGTATGGGTATGAACACCAAGATGATCATCACCGGCGACCTGACACAGATAGACTTGCCTCGCGAACAGCGAAGCGGACTGAAAGAGGCGCTCAAGATCCTGGAAGGAGTAGAAGGAATCGGAGTCGTGAAACTGGGGCAGAAGGATATTGTGCGACACAAGCTCGTAACCCGCATCGTCAACGCATACGACAAGTATGACAAGGAGAGAGCGGAAGCACGGGAAGCTCAAAAAACAAATTAATTATAAATTAAATAAAATGAAAGCATTAACAAAAACAGATTTCCATTTCGATGGACAGAAGAGTGTTTACCACGGTAAAGTACGTGATGTGTATGACATTAACGACGACATCCTCGTGATGGTCGCTACCGACAGAATCTCAGCATTCGATGTTGTTCTGCCAAAGGGTATTCCATTCAAGGGTCAGGTGCTCAATCAGATTGCAGCTAAGTTCCTGGACACAACTACAGATATCTGTCCAAACTGGAAGTTGTCTACTCCAGACCCAATGGTTACAGTAGGTTTGAAGTGCGAAGGTTTCCGCGTGGAGATGATCATCCGTTCTATCCTCACCGGTAGTGCATGGCGTGACTATCAGAAGGGATGCCGCGAGATCTGCGGTGTGAAGTTGCCTGACGGAATGCGCGAGAACGAGCGTTTCCCAGAGCCTATCATCACCCCTACTACAAAGGCTGACGAGGGTCACGATATGAACATCTCTAAGGAAGAGATCATCGCCCAGGGTATTGTTAGTGCAGAGGATTACGCTGTAATGGAGGACTATACACGCCGCATCTTCGCCCGTGGTCAGGAAATCGCAGCCAAGCAGGGATTGATCCTCGTTGATACCAAGTACGAGTTCGGTAAGCGCGACGGTAAGGTTTATCTCATCGACGAGATTCACACTCCAGACTCTAGCCGCTACTTCTACGCTGATGGTTACGAGGAGAAGTTTAAGAAGGGTGAGCCTCAGCGCCAGCTTTCTAAGGAGTTCGTTCGCCAGTGGCTCATCGAGCACAACTTCATGAACGAGCCTGGTCAGACTATGCCAGAGATTACCGACGAGTATGCAGAGAGCGTATCTGACCGCTACATCGAGCTGTACGAGCACATCACAGGCGAGAAGTTCGACAAGGCTGCTGAGGAAGGCGACATCGCTGCCCGCATCGAGAAGAACGTAAGCGAGTGGCTTGCTGCACACAAGTAATATATAATAAGGTATATTGCTCGACAAAAGTAAGTAATATATAAATAATGTATAAACAAGAACAGATTAAGCCCTACGAGGGCACAGGAGAAAAGGGAAAGTTGGTAGAGGAGATGTTTGATAACATCGCCCCTACCTACGATACCCTGAACCACCGACTCTCGTGGGATATCGATAAGGGATGGCGCAAGAAGGCAATCAAGCGGCTTGCGCCCTTCTCTCCAAAGAAAATGCTCGACATCGCCACAGGCACCGGCGACTTCGCCATCCTATCCGCACAGATGCTGCATCCCGACAAACTCGTGGGAGCAGATATCTCGCAGGGAATGATGGAGATAGGAAGACAGAAAGTGAAGCAGCTGGGACTGGACCACGTGATCCGCTTCGACAAGGAAGACTGCCTCAACCTCTCATACGAAGACAACACCTTTGATGCGGTAACAGCCGCCTTCGGCATCCGCAACTTCCAGAACCTGGACCAGGGACTGCGCGAAATGTGCCGAGTACTGAAGAAGGGAGGACATCTCTGCATCGTGGAACTCACCACTCCGGTCAGCTTCCCGATGAAGCAGCTGTTCCACATCTATTCGCATACCGTATTGCCTATCTACGGCAAGCTGATATCGAAAGACCAGAGTGCCTACAGCTATCTCACCAAGACCATCGAGGCATTCCCACAGGGAGAAACGATGATGGAGGTATTCAAGAAGGCTGGATTCGAAAAGGCTGAGTTCAAGAGACTCACCTTTGGTATCTGCACCCTTTATTTCGCAACAAAATAAAACAAAGATATTATGGACAAGTATGGACTCATAGGTTATCCCCTAGGACATTCGTTCTCAAAAGGCTACTTCAACGAGAAGTTTGAGAACGAGGGCATCGACGCCCAATATATCAACTTCGAGATTCCATCTATCGAAGATCTCACCGAGATTCTCGACTCTAATCCGGAGTTAAAAGGCCTCAATGTAACCATCCCTTACAAGGAGAAGGTAATCAGTTATCTTGATCAGGTTAGCCCCGAGGCAAATGCCATCGGAGCTGTCAACGTGGTAAAAGTGGAGCATAAAGGCGACGAGACTATCCTCAAGGGATACAACAGTGATGTCATCGGTTTCACCCAGAGCATCGAACCATTCATCGAGTCTTTCCACAAGAAGGCTTTGATTCTCGGTACTGGCGGTGCTTCAAAAGCGATTAACTACGGCTTGAAATCGCTCGGACTGGAGACTGTCTTCGTGAGTCGATACGAACGTCCTGGTACTATCCAGTACGATAAAATCACCCCTGAGGTCATCAAGGAATACAATGTCATCGTGAATTGTACTCCTGTAGGTATGTATCCTCATGTAGATGAGTGCCCTCCACTGCCTTACGAGGCGATGGATACCCACACTCTGCTCTACGACCTCATCTACAATCCCGATGAAACCCTCTTCATGAAGAAGGGAAAAGAGCACGAAGCCACAGTGAAGAATGGCTTGGAGATGCTCTTGCTGCAAGCTTTTGCATCATGGGATTTCTGGCAAGAAGAAAAATAAGCATATCATAAAGTTCAATGTTCAAAGATCAAAATAAGAATATGAGTAACAATAGATACATGATGCGCGGTGTAAGCGCAGCAAAGGAAGATGTTCACAACGCTATCAAGAACATCGACAAGGGTATCTTCCCACAGGCTTTCTGCAAGATTATCCCTGATATCCTGGGAGGTGACCCAGAGTATTGCAACATTATGCATGCCGACGGTGCAGGTACCAAGTCTAGCTTGGCATACATGTACTGGAAGGAGACTGGCGACCTCTCTGTATGGAAGGGTATCGCTCAGGATGCTATCGTGATGAATACCGACGACCTGCTCTGCGTGGGTGCCGTAGATAACATCCTCGTCAGCTCTACCATCGGCCGCAACAAGATGCTCATCCCTGGCGAGGTAATCTCGGCTATCATCAACGGTACCGACGACCTGCTCCACGAGATGCGCGAGATGGGTATCGGCATCTATCCTACTGGCGGTGAGACTGCCGATGTAGGCGACCTGGTACGTACCATCATCGTTGACTCTACCGTAACCTGCCGCATGAAGCGCAGCGACGTCATCGACAATGCCAACATCCGTCCGGGTGATGTTATCGTAGGTCTTTCTTCTACCGGTCAGGCTACTTACGAGAAGAAGTACAACGGCGGTATGGGTAGCAACGGTTTGACTTCTGCCCGCCACGATGTATTCGCCAAGTATCTCGCTGAGAACTATCCAGAGAGCTACGACCACGCCGTGCCAGACGAGTTGGTTTACAGCGGTAAGTATAAGTTGACCGATGAGGTTGAGGGTTCTCCTATCAACGCCGGAGAGCTGGTACTCTCTCCTACCCGCACCTATGCCCCAGTAATCAAGAAGATTCTGGATGAGCTTCGCCCAGAGGTTCACGGTATGGTTCACTGCACAGGTGGTGCCCAGACCAAGGTTCTGCACTTCGTAGGCGAGAACTGCAAGGTAGTGAAGGACAACATGTTCCCTGTACCTCCACTCTTCAAGGCAATCCACGACTGCTCTGAGACCGACTGGAAGGAGATGTACCAGGTATTCAACATGGGTCATCGTATGGAAATCTACGTTCGCCCAGAGGTAGCCGAGAAGGTTATCGCCATCAGCAAGAGCTTCAACATCGATGCCCAGATTGTGGGTCACATCGAGGAAGGCAAGCGCAGCCTGACCATCAAGAGCGAATTCGGAACATTCGAATACTAAAAAAGAATTTAAAATTAATGGATAATAACAACATATTACAGAAGCTAGAAGGCTTAGAGAGCCGATACGAGGAAGTAAGCACCCTCATTACCGACCCTGATGTCATCGCCGACCAGCCACGCTACGTGAAGCTCACCAAGGAGTGGAAAGACCTTGGCGACATCATGGACGCACGCAAGCGATACATCAACTGTCTGAACAGCATCAAGGAGGCTAAGGATATCCTCGCCAACGAAAGCGACCCAGAAATGAAGGAGATGGCGCGCGAGGAACTCAACGAGAACGAGGCGCTGCAGCCTAAGCTCGAAGAGGAAATCAAGATTGCCCTGGTTCCTAAGGACCCAGAAGATGCCAAGAATGTTCAGATGGAGATTCGTGGCGGTGCCGGTGGCGACGAGGCTGCCCTCTTCGCTGGCGACCTCTTTGCCATGTATAAGAAATATTGCGAGTCTAAGGGATGGACCATCAGCGTGACATCTGTCTCTGAGGGCGCTGTGGGTGGATATAAGGAAATCGACTTCGCCGTAAGCGGAACAGACGTTTATGGTACCTTGAAGTATGAGTCTGGTGTTCACCGTGTTCAGCGTGTGCCTGCCACAGAGACTCAGGGCCGTATGCACACCTCTGCCGCTACCGTGGCTGTATTGCCAGAGGCAGATAAGTTCGAGGTGAACATCAACGAAGGCGATATCAAATGGGATACCTTCCGAAGCTCAGGTGCCGGTGGTCAGAACGTGAACAAGGTGGAGTCTGGAGTTCGCCTCCGCTATCCTTGGAAGAACCCTAACACAGGCGAGGTAGAGGAAATCCTCATCGAGTGTACCGAGACCCGTGACCAGCCAAAGAACAAGGAGCGTGCCTTGAGCCGCCTCTATACATTCATCCACGACCGTGAGCATCAGAAGTATGTTGACGATATCGCCAGCCGCCGCAAGAGCCTCGTATCTACCGGCGACCGCAGTGCGAAGATTCGTACCTACAACTTCCCACAGGGCCGTGTTACCGACCACCGTATCGGTTACACCACCCACGACCTCAATGGTTTCCTGGCTGGTAACATCCAGGATATGATTGATGCCCTGACTGTGGCAGAGAATGCTGAGAAGCTGAAAGAAACAGAATTGTAAAACCTTACCAGGGTTTCGTATGTGGCTCCGCAGTTTTAAAGCTTTTGCCCTTACAGGGCGACAGGCTTGATGCCATGACTACCCAGGGTGTTGCCCTGGGCTAGGGGCTTCTGCCCTTTCAGGGCGTGTGGAGCAAACATCTGAAATTCAAATAACTTAAAAAGAAATGAACAGAAAAGAACTTGTAGAGCAGATTTTCGCCAAGAAGAGTTTCTTGTGCGTAGGTCTTGATACAGATATCAATAAGTTGCCTAAGTGCATCACTGAGAGTGAAGACATCCAGGGCGCAGAAGCCGAGATGATGTTTAAGTTCAACCAGGCTATCATCGACGCCACCGCTCCTTACTGCGTGGCTTACAAGCCAAACCTGGCTTTCTACGAGAGCCGCGGCATCGACGGCATGATCGCCTTCGAGAACACCATCAAGTATCTCAAGAGCCACTATCCAAACCACTTCATCATCGCTGATGCTAAGCGTGGCGATATCGGCAATACATCCAAGATGTATGCCCAGACTTTCTTCGAGGAGTATAATCTCGATTCTGTAACCGTAGCTCCTTACATGGGCGAGGATTCTGTCAAGCCTTTCCTCGAGTATGAAGGCAAGTGGGTCATCCTCCTGGCTTTGACCAGCAACAAGGGTAGCCACGACTTCCAGCTCACAGAGGATAAAGAAGGCGAGCGCCTTTTCGAGAAGGTTCTGAAGAAGAGCCAGGAATGGGGCAACGATGAGAACATGATGTACGTAGTGGGTGCTACTCAGGGTCAGATGTTCGAGGACATCCGCAAGGTAGCTCCTAACCACTTCCTTCTCGTACCAGGTGTAGGTGCCCAGGGTGGAAGCCTCCAGGAGGTTTGCAAGTATGGCATCATCAAGGATTGCGGTCTGCTCGTCAATTCATCTCGCGGCATTATCTACGCCAGCAATGGCGATGACTTCGCAGAGGTTGCAGGTCAGAAGGCAAAGGAACTCCAGGAGGAAATGGCAGCCGAGCTTGCCAAGCTGGGCTAAGCCTCCCCTAGGAATCCCGCTAGGAATCCCGCTAGGCGTCCCGGCAAGAAAGTCTTCCGCTAGGCGTCCCGGCGGATTTGAAATCCGCCGTAAAAAAGGTTCGACCTATTAAACCTGGGGATTTGCAATCCCCACCAAAAATAAGATTTTAGGCGCAAAGTATCTTGAAAAAGAGGCTTTGCGCCTAAAAAATACCCATTTGTTGGCGAAAAAAGCAAAATATTACGAAAGAATGACGAGAATCTAAATTTATTTTGTTATTTTTGCAAACAAAATGTGTTTCCTAAAAGAGAATCTTGCAAGGAGACCCTAAGTAAAACAAACTAGAAGATTGATAAATATGGAATTTACCGCAGCGCAAATAGCCCAGTTCGTTCAGGGCCGTGTGGAAGGTGATGAGAACGCAACAGTCAACACCTTCGCTAAAATCGAAGAAGGCAAGGAAGGCGCTATCTCGTTCCTTTCAAACCCTAAATATACTCACTTCGTGTACGACACAAAGTCGAGCATCGTACTCATCGACGAGAACGTGGAATTGGATCATCCTGTTTCTACCACCCTCATTCGTGTGAAGAATGCATACGAGTGCGTGGCAAAGTTGCTCCAGATGTATGAATCAATGAAACCTAAGAAGACGGGCATCGATCCATTGGCTTTCGTTTCTCCAAAGGCTAAGGTGGCTGAGAACGTCTATATCGGTGCTTTCGCCTATATCAGCGATGGCGCAGAGGTGGGCGAAGGTAGCCAGATTTATCCTCACGCTTACATCGGCGAGGGTGTGAAGATCGGCAAGAATGCCCTCATCTACCCTCACGTAACCATTTATCACGGCTGTAAGCTCGGCGATAACGTGACTTTCCATGCAGGTTGCGTCATCGGTGCTGATGGTTTCGGCTTCGCTCCAGGACCTGATGGATACGACAAGATTCCTCAGATCGGTATCGTAACCATCGAGGATGATGTGGAGATTGGTGCCAACACCTGCGTTGACCGCTCTACCATGGGTTCTACCTATGTTCGCAAGGGCGTGAAGCTCGACAATATGGTTCAGATTGCCCATAATACCGACATAGGTGCCAACACCGTGATGTCTGCACAGGTGGGTGTAGCCGGCAGTACCAAGGTAGGCGAATGGTGCATGTTTGGCGGACAGGTGGGTCTCGCCGGTCACATCACCATCGGCGACAAGGTGTTCCTCGGAGCACAGAGCGGTGTGCCAGGCAGCCTCAAGAGCGGTCAGCAGCTCATCGGTACTCCTCCTATGGAGCAGCGTGCTTACTTCAAGTCACAGGCCATCTTCCGTCGCCTGCCTGAGATGTACAAGGAACTCAACGACCTGAAGAAGCAGATTGAAGAATTAAAGAAAAATAAATAAAACTATATATAATTATGTCAAAACAGAAGACACTGAAAGGTAGTTTCTCTCTTTGCGGCAAGGGATTGCACACAGGCTTGAGCCTCACCGTGACTTTCAATCCTGCACCAGAGAACACCGGTTATAAGATACAGCGCATCGACCTCGAAGGCGAGCCTATCATCCAGGCTGTGGCAGAGAACGTCGTTGAAACCCAGCGTGGCACCGTACTCGGTAAGGGCGATATCCGCATCTCTACCATCGAGCACGGTATGTCAGCACTCTATGCCCTCGGCATCGACAACTGTTTCATCCAGGTAAACGGTCCTGAGTTCCCTATCCTCGACGGCTCTGCATCCATGTATGTAGAGAAGATTCAGAGCGTGGGCATCCAGGAGCAGAATGCAGAGAAGGACTACTATATCATCCGTCATAAGATTGAGGTGAAGGACGACAACGGTTCTGTCATCACCATCCTTCCAGACGAGGAATTCAGCATCACGGCGATGTGTTCTTTCGAGAGCAAGTTCATCAACAGCCAGTTTGCCACCCTCGACAAGATGGAGACTTATGTTGACGAGATTGCTTCGGCACGTACCTTCGTATTCGTTCGCGATATCATGCCATTGCTCCAGGCTAACCTTATCAAGGGTGGCGACTTGGACAATGCCATCGTTATCTACGAGCGCCAGGTAGAGCAGGCTCAGCTCGATCAGCTCGCCGACCATCTCAAGGTGCCTCACATGGATGCCAGCAAATTAGGCTACATCCAGCACCGCCCATTGCAGTGGGAGAACGAGTGTACTCGCCATAAGCTGCTCGACATCATCGGCGATATGGCGCTCATCGGTAAGCCTATCAAGGGTCGCATCATCGCTACCCGTCCTGGCCACACCGTGAACAACAAGTTCGCCCGTCTCATGCGCAAGGAGATTCGCAAGCACGAAATCCAGGCCCCTATCTATGATCCAAACGAGGAGCCAATCATGGATAACATCCGCATCCGACAGCTCCTGCCTCATCGCTACCCTATGCAGTTGGTAGATAAGGTCATCGCCATGGGTCCTACCAGCATCGTGGGCGTTAAGAACGTAACCAGCAACGAGCCTTTCTTCACCGGTCACTTCCCTGAGGAGCCAGTAATGCCAGGCGTTCTCCAGGTAGAGGCGATGGCACAGTGTGGCGGTCTGCTCGTATTGAACCAGCTGGAAGAGCCTGAGCGCTGGAGCACTTACTTCATGAAGCTCGACGACGTAAAGTTCCGCAAGAAGGTGGTTCCGGGCGATACCCTCCTCTTCCGTGTGGAGTTGCTCGCACCCGTACGTCATGGCATCAGCTCTATGAAGGGCTACATGTTCGTAGGCGACCAGGTGGTGGCAGAGGCTACTTTCACAGCACAGATTGTTAAGAACAAGTAATAATAAGATAGAAATATGAATCAGATTAGTCCATTAGCGTTTGTTCATCCAGAGGCAAAACTCGGTAACAACAACATTATCGGTCCTTTCTGCTATATCGACAAGGACACCGTTTTGGGCGATAACAACGTATTGCAGAACAGCGTTACCATCCACGTGGGCGCTCGTATCGGCAACAATAATGAATTCTTCCCAGGCGCCAGCATCTCTACCAAGCCTCAGGACTTGAAGTTCAAGGGCGAGGTGACAACCTGCGAGGTGGGCGACAACAACAGCATCCGTGAGAACGTTACTATCTCTCGTGGTACAGCCTCTAAGGGCAAGACCGTGGTAGGCAGCAACAACCTCCTGATGGAGACTGTTCACGTGGCTCACGACTGCGAGCTGGGCAGCGGCTTGATTATCGGTAACTCAACCAAGTTTGCCGGCGAGGTGGTTGTAGATGACAATGCCATCGTCAGTGCCAACGTTCTCGTTCATCAGTTCTGCCACATCGCAGGCTACGTGATGATCCAGGGCGGTTGCCGTTTCTCTCAGGACATTCCTCCTTATATCATTGCCGGCAAGGAGCCTACCCGCTATTGCAGCATCAACCTCATCGGTTTGCGTCGCCGTGGTTTCAGCAACGAGACCATCCAGAACATCCACGAGGCTTATCGCCTGCTCTACAGCAAGGGCATCCTGAAGGAAGGTATCGAGGAAATCAAGAAGAATCTTGAGGTGACTAAGGAAATCCAGTACATCATCGACTTCGTAGAGAGTTCTCAGCGAGGCATCATCCGATAATGAAAACTTTAATTGTAGTGCTCGGTCCTACCGGTGTAGGTAAGACCGAGCTCTGTCTTTCTCTGGCAGAGCATCTCTCTATACCTATTATCAATGCCGACTCCCGCCAGATCTTCGTCGAACTCCCTATCGGAACCGCAGCGCCTACTGCCGAACAGCAGCAGCGGGTGAAGCATTATTTCGTAGGAAACCACCACATCGAAGATTATTACAGCGCAGCCCAATACGAGGCCGATGTGATGAATCTCCTGGAAGAAGAAATCTTCAAGAATCACGATGTGGCGCTTCTTACAGGCGGCAGCATGATGTATATCGATGCCGTATGCAAGGGTATCGACGATATTCCTACCGTGCGGGATGACATCCGTACCTGGATGAAACAGCGCCTGGAAGACGAAGGCTTGGAAGCGCTGGTAGAAGAACTCCACAAGATGGACCCGGAGCATTGGGCGATAGTAGATAAGAAGAATCCACGCCGCGTGGTACATGCCCTGGAAATCTGTCACCAGACCGGCAAGACCTACACTTCTTTCCGTGTAGCCGAGAAGAAGCAGCGTCCTTTCCGCATCATCAAGATAGGCCTGAACCGCGACCGTGCCGAACTGTACGACCGAATCAACCAGCGTGTGTTATTGATGATGGAGAAAGGCCTGGAGACAGAAGCCCGCAGCGTATATCCACACAAGGGTCTCACTGCCTTGAGAACCGTGGGCTACAAGGAGATGTTTGCCTATTTCGATGGCGAGATAGACAAGGAAGAAGCCATCCGACAGATACAGTCGCATAGCCGTGAATACATGCGCAAGCAGCTCACCTGGTTTAAGCGAGATGCCGAAATCCACTGGTATCATCCCGACCAGCAGGAAGAAATCATCCGATTGATTGATGATACAATAGGGAAATAAATGTATACACCCACACGCCCTGAAAAGGGCAGAAGCCCCTAGCCCAGGGTAACACCCTGGGAATATAGCAAATAACCAAGTCGCCCTGAAAGGGCAAAAGCTTTAAAAACAATATGCTTTTGTTCCTTCAGGGCGACTTTTTATTCCTACATTTCCACCTGATTCACAATCTCACCATCAAACATATTGATGATTCTATCAGCATAATTGGCATCGTGCAGCGAGTGGGTTACCATTACGATGGTGGTACCTTCCTTGTGCAACTCAGAAAGCAGTTCCATCACCTCCTTGCCATTCTTGGAATCCAGATTTCCCGTAGGCTCATCGGCAAGTATCAGCTTAGGATGCGGAAGGATGGCACGGGCGATAGCGGTGCGCTGCTGCTGACCGCCCGAAAGCTGCGACGGGAAATGCTTGGCACGATGGGATATCGCCACTCGCTCCATCACATCCTCTGCACGCTTACGGCGCTCCTTGCCCGAAACTCCCATATACAGAAGCGGCAACTCGATGTTCTCCACCACATTCAACTCATCTATCAGGTTGAAACTCTGGAACACAAAACCTATCATTCCTCTTCTTATCAAGGTGCGCTCACTCTCCTTCAGCGTGCTCACATCCTTGCCGTCGAGCAGATAGCTGCCGCTTGTAGGATTATTCAGCAAACCTATTATATTAAGTAATGTGGATTTGCCACATCCCGAAGGTCCCATGATGGCAACAAACTCGCCTTCCTTCACCTCCAGACTGATATTACGCAAAGCCCAGGTCTCCACTTCCTCTGTCTGAAATACTTTCTTGATATTATCTAATTGAATCATAATCATTATCTTTTCTTTAAATTCATATTATATTTTATACTTTCAAATTACACATTTTATTCCTTAGCCAGAATCTCCGAAGGATCCACCTTCATGATCTTACGTACCTGACAGGCGATGATAGCTGCAATGAAGCCAATGACTATCACAACACTCAAACTAATAGGGAAGGCAGGATTGATTTCTACCATATCGAAAGTCTGACTCAGAACGATATGGAACAGCAACATGGCTACCACCGCAAATACCATGGCGATGAGCGAAATCACCAGATAAGTTCTTCCGAAGAGTTTGGTAATATCCTTTGTCAGGGCACCATTCACCTTGCGGATAGCCACCTCCTTCTTCCGGGTCTGCGTATCCAGCATCACCGTACTGAAGATGCTTATCAGACAGATAGCCAGACTCACGATAGCCAGGATCCACGCAATATTTTGCAGTATTTCCAACGCAAACATGCTCCTTGCCATATAGTCACGCAGATTGGATGACATCGGTTTTACCACAGCAGGCTCCAATTTCTGTATCATTCTATCTACAGCAATCTGCATCTCCTTATATTCACCCGGCTTTGCCACAAGAATATAATGTGTGGCACCATAAGCCTCTTTGGGGTCTATGACTATGAATGAGTATATATCAATTTTAAAACTCCCCTGATAAGGTATCGACTGGAACGTTCCGGCTATCTGATACGAATCCATCTCATCTACGGTCAATATATCATTAGGAGCAACATGATGCTGGCGCATCTGCTTATACAACTCCTCATTTACCAGGATGCATTTCTTCCGGTTTGCCTTCGGCTTCCAATTCACCTTGATCTTGAAGAAATCGAGATAGGAGGTATCTGATGTAATCCGAATTTTATAACTCGTCACATTATTATAGCTAGCATAAGGATCGCCTTGCCAAGCCGCCTTGCTGAACTCCTCGTTCTCTGCCAGCTCGTTAACTTGCAAAACTCCCCAGCTATAAGGAATCCATCGTTCCACCTGCGGCAAATGGATGAGCTTGTCTCTAAGGCGCTGACCATTTTCTGCCGCATTTGTCTGCAGATACAGACTCTGCTCGTATGCACGCTCGTCATCAGGAATATGATTGAAATCAGCCATCTTGCCCACCCAGCACAGGAGGCAGAAAGTAACACCCAGGAAGAACATACTGATCATCACCTGCACACCCAGCATCGTATTGCGGAACCAATGGTTATGGCTTCTTCTCATTCCTGATTCGAGTGCTTGCGTATGCTTACAAATGCGACTCAGCACAACCCAGATGATGGCGAGACACAACATCATAACCACCAGCCCAATCACCAGACTATAGAGATACAGATGACTGATGGTTCCTAACTCGGAGGTGACTTCTGCAAACTGAGGCCTTGCCAGATAATCACAAATCCAGGATCCCATCAATACTGCTACAAAATAAGCCCCCAGCACGATCATCACCACCTCGGTAGCAAACATAGAGAAGAGTTGGAGGCGTGTGGCACCATTGGTAATTCGAAGCGAGATTTCACGTCTGCGCATCCTGAACAGCTGCGTCTGCATCCTCAGAAAACCGATGATGGCAGCCAGCAGAATCAACGAGCCTATCAGATAAGTGATGGAACAAGCAATAGCAACGCTTGAATACTCTTTGCTCAACCGATCTTTCAGCTTTTCTATTTTTACCTTCAACCCCAATGGTTTCAACCTGCCGTTCACCTCAGCTTTCAACTGCTGTGGCGTGCATCCCTCTTTCAACACCACATACAAATTCCCAGCATAAAATTGATCAGAATCCATATCTTCCAACTCACATGGCGAGTAAAAGAGAGCGGAAATGGATATGTCTGGCTCAGTCAATGATAAGTCTTGATAGACATCCACCAATCTCAACTGATAATTCCCATAGTTCTTAGTCAAACGAATGCTTGCACCCACAGGATTCTTGTCACCAAAGATTTGCTTTGCCTGCTTTTCGTTGATAATGGCATCATGAGGACCCAGCACCTTTATCTTTTCTCCCGTAATGGCAGAACGGATACCTACAAAGTTGGGATAATGACGATCAAGGGGAACTGCATCCAACTGCATCTTTCTCCTTGTCTTGCCGCTTAGGGTAAACTCAGCCCAGCCGCCTGTTAGCGTACCATTAGGAGCATAAGGTCCCTGCTCTATGCAACGAGGTCCTCCATTCGCCTTCACCGCCCTTACGATATCACCATTAATACGAATTGAATTTTCCGATTGATGTTTTTGGATGGAATCGAATCGGAGGTTATAAACCCTGTCATAATAAGGTTCATGGTTAATGGAAGCCATGCGGAAATTCAGCAGAAACGAATGCACCACGGCAAGCGTCACCATACCGATGGCAAGCGACAGGATGCTGCCCAGCGTCTGCACCTTGTACTTGAGAATGTTGCGCAGGGCAACCTTCAGGTTGTGTAATAACATGTTCATATTTTTTAGTCTTTATAATTTATTTACGTGAAATATTGAATTTTATTATCTATGAGAGATTTTGTTTTTTATTATCTCAGATAAAAATCTATCTCAAATCTATTTCTTTTTCGCTGGCGATTTGGGTATATCCGCTTACGATAACCTTGTCGCCCGGCTTCAAGCCGGAAGTAATTTCGAATTGCTGCGGATTCTGTCTGCCTACATTGATATTCACCCGCTGCGCCTTTTTGCCATCGTCAGATACCCGGAATATCCAATATCCGTTGGTCGTTTGGAAGAAATCACCATTCGGAATCACCAAGGCTTGTTCCGGCTTGCCCAATTCCAACAGCACCCGATAACTCTTGCCCAAACGGATATTGGCGGGAGTCTTGCCGCTGAAAGTTAATTCGCAGACAAACTGATGGTCTTTCACTTCAGGAATCACCCGCGATACACGAAGTGGAAACTGATGACCGTCATACTCAATATGGGCAGGAAGTCCGGCGATAACGCGGTCGATGTAATACTCAGCCAGCGAAATCTGCAATTTAAACTGGCTCATCACCTTGATCTGTCCGATGCTCGCCCCAGACGAAACCTGCTGACCTTGGGTTACCCCCAAATAACTCAGTTGTCCACTTACGGGAGCCCGAACCACCAACTGCTGGGTACGGCCCTTCATTCTCGATAATTTCTTGTTGGCTTCCATCCGGTTGGCAGCAATCATCTCGCGCTTCAATCGGGTAGATACGGAATCATGCTTCAGGTTTTGCATCTGCAAGAGCACCTTCTGCCGCTGATATTCGTAATCTTCCTCAGCCACTTCCAGTTCCGCCTTACTCTTGATGCCCATACGATATTCCTCCCGGCTCTGCTTGAGCGATTTCTTCAGGCTCGCCATCTGATGCTGGGCATCCAAGGCTTGCTGGCGCAGGTTGATGGTCTTCTGCGTCATCTCAATCTCCTGTTCCTGACAGTTGCGAAGCTTACTGCTCCATGCGTCCTGCTCATCATCGATAGAATGATAGAGTTCCGGATTCTGAAGCACCAGGATGGTATCGCCCTGCTGCAGCATGGCACCTTCTTCAGCCACCACCCGTTCCACGAATCCATTCTCCATCGCATTCACCTGGATGGTCTTGAAGGGATACACCAGTCCTTCTACATCTACATACTCCCAGAAAGGGGCCTTCTTTACTTCGGCTATCACCACGCTATCCATATCCACCCTTCGGGTTCCCGAAGTAACGATCAGGAAAAGAGCATAGACCAGGATGACGATGCCTGCTGCACCCGACAGGATAGGATAGCGGTAGCGGATATACCACGGTTTCGGTTGTTTCTTTATATCCATATTGTTCTGTTGTTATTCATTATTCTATAAGAAGATGATTCTATAGGAAATTTATTCTATAGGAAGTTCTTCCTTCAATTCTTTATTGTGTTCGAAATCAAAACCCGTCATGCTTCGGAGCGTATAGTAAAGACTCCAGTAAGTCTGCATGGTCGAGATGTAATTGCGCCGGGCTGCATCTTTCTCGCTGATGGCTGCATTCAGGTCGAGTATCGAGTTGCGGCCCATGATGTAGAGTCGGCGCGCCACCACATGTCGCTTCTCGGCACGCTGGTCGGTGAGCGATGCCACATACACCTTTCGGGCTTGCATGTTAAACTGCAACACCAGTTTTTCTACGTTCTGGTAGAAATCCCTCATGCCTTGCTCCACCTGCGTCTGAGTAAGCGCCAGCTGCGATTTGGCTTCTCTTATCCTACCCTTTCCCCGTCCCCAATCCAATATCGGAAGGGCGATGGTGATTCTTGCCGATTGCTGACTCATCGGACTGCGATAGGCGGCACCGATATCTGCTCCCGTCTGCGAGAGTCCAAACTGCATATAGAGATCCGCCTTCAATCCGGCGTTGGCACGAGCCTGCGCCAATCGGCTTTCGCTCTCCTTCTGGATGCGACGGTAATAATCGGGATCCGGACTATTCAACAAAGCCCAATCTATCGCCCGTTGCAAAGGAACCTCAAAGGAAGGCACCTCTTTCGGCATCACCAGACAGATGTCCTGCGATTGTTCCAACCCCAGAAACGAGCGGATGGTCTGCATCTTCTCTCGCAGTGCCACCTGAGCATCCATCACATTGGTCTCCTCGTTCAAACGGTTGATTTCCAGCTGTAGCATCTCGTTTTCCGAAATCGTTCCATTCTCATATCGCCCCTTTGCCATCTGATAAAGCGTATCAGCAGAAGCAAAGTTCTGTTTTGCCATCTCCCATTCTGCTTGCGCCGAAGCCAGACCAAAGAAATGCTCACAAGCTTTTGCCGAAACAATCTCCAACGTTTCGGCATATCGCTTCTTGGATTCCCGGAATCGGATGGGTTCTATCCGGCGATCCCACTTCAAGGAGTTATAGCCAAAAAGACTCTGCTCATAACCCACGATAAAGGGTTGACTACTATAGGCTGTTATCTTGTTGTGCAACTCATCCAAGCGGTTGAGCGAACTCTTCACAAAAAGGCTACCACCCGTCAGGGAGATATTCTGGTTGATTTTCAGAGTAAGGTCGGCACTCAACTGATCTTGCTTCAGAAAGAGGGCCGTACCATCCGACTGGGTTATCTTGTTCACCTCCTTATTAATATAAGGTGAAGATGAGAGGGAAAGCGAAGGCAGATAGTTGGCCTGATGATACCGATAAGCCCAGTAAGCAGACAGAAAAGTATTGCGGGCACTCTGCACCGATGGCGACTGCCGCTGCGCCATCGCAATGGTAGCTGCCAAGTCGAGCTGCAAAGTGTCGGCTTGAACATTCAGGGCTGCAAGCGCCCATACTATGAATAGATAATTCTTTTTCTTCATGATGATTTCTTTTGCAAAAACTAACACAAAAGCTATGCCACAAAGATAAAGATATGATTATCAAGAAGATAAGAAATTCCGGATATAAAAAAGCCGTGCGAAACCGCACGAAACGTGTGCGATTTCGCACGGTGCGCACATCCTCAATATGATAGCATCCGTCTCTATCAGGCAGGAAGCACCACGCTAAAGGTGGTTTTATCGCCTGGTTTCGAAGAAGCGGTGATGGTTCCACCATGTAAGGTTACTATCTGCTTGCAGATACTCAACCCGATGCCCGAACCGTTCGTCTTGGTAGTAAAGAACGGCACGAAAATGCGCTCCATCACCTCCGGAAGGATTCCCTTACCATTATCAGTAATGGAAATGATGAAATCGCGCTTGTTGCTCGAAAGATGAGAGGTAAGACGGACATAAGGAGCCTGACTTTGAGCAGATTCAGCCTCATCGAAAAGACCTGCCGCCTCCTCCTTCATCCGAATCTCCACAGCTTCCTGCGCATTCTTCAGCAGATTAATCAGCACCTGCTCTATCTGCGAACGATCCATCAGCAACCTCTGGTCTTCGTTTTCTATCTCATAATGGAATATCGAATCCGGATAAAGATGCTGCAAATCAGCCACCAGATCACCAATCCTCACATTCTCAAACTGAGGTTTCGATATGCGTTGCAACTTTCGATAGTTCTCCACAAACTGCAGCAAGCCATTGCTTCTCCGGTTAATGGCCTGCAATGCCATCAGCAGATCATCATGCTCCAGCGTATCCTGCTCCACCCCTTCGCAAAGCGTATCTGCCAAAGAGATGATAGGAGTCAGCGAGTTCATGATTTCGTGGGTCAATACCCTCACCAGCTGCTGCTGCGCATCCGTTTCATTCTTCTGAATCACCGGTTGCACATTCTGCAAGGTATAGAGGCGATAGGCAAAGCCCTTATTAAAGAAGTTGACCACGCTCAATACAAAGTCAGCCTTCCCCGCATGCTGATTTCCGGCATCCAAAGCCTTCTTGCCAGCAGCCCCCTCGCTGGTCTTGGTCTCCAACTGTACCAGTTTCTGCAATCCCGGCTTCAGCTGCATCATCATTTCCGGCAGCGTCTCATCCAGCACCTGCAAGTCGTGCAAGTGATGAATCGAAAAACCGCAGAGTCCATCCACGGCAGCCCGATTCATCCAATGCACCTTTCCCTGTTCATCCGCCACAATGAGAAAGGCATTGATGGTATCGAGCATCGTTCCAAAATACTGGTATTTCGCTTCCTGCAGCAAAGTGGTTTCCCGAAATTCATTCACCACTTCGTTAATCTGCTCTGCAAGATTCCGCTCTTCTCCCCTCAGATGATCCAATGAATACTGAAGCGAGAAGTCACGGGTGCGGATAGCCTCAATCAGTTGGCGCATCCGCTCATTGCTCTTATGATTGAATAAGTTATTGACGATTGACATAATTTCAAAAATTTCCGAAGCATTAAACCCCGAGTTTGTCGATTTTCCTGTAAAGGGCGAAACGGGTAATCCCCAACAACTCTGCGGCCTGTGTAAGATTTCCATTACTCAAGGAGATGGCGCGCTTGATGGCTTCACGCTCCAAGGTCTGAAGATTGAGCGAATCAACCTTTATGGAACCTGAAGAAGAACTTGATGAAGAAGAACCCAATGCCACCACAGAATCCTCCAATCTGATATCCTCGGCAGCCAGTTCCGTCTTATCCCCCAACACAATCGCCCTCTCTATGCAATGCTGCAATTCTCTTACATTACCCGGCCAGGTATGTTTCAACAGCTTCTGTTTGGCAGATGCACCCAGCACCACATCACCTACACTATATTTTCCCGAATAAATCTTCAGAAAATATTCTGCCAGCAGAACGATATCCTCTCCACGCTCACGCAGCGGAGGAAGATGCAACTCGATGGTATTCAGTCGATAGAAGAGGTCCTGTCGGAAAGCCCCCTCGCCCACCTTCTCACGCAAATTAGCATTCGTAGCCGCCAGAATCCTCACATCCACATGGCTCACCTTGTTGGAACCAATGCGCTGAGTTTCACGCTTCTCTATCACCGTCAGGAGTTTCTGCTGCATCGGCAGGTTCAGATTTCCAATCTCATCCAGAAAGAGAGTACCGCCATCCGCCGTCTCAATTCGTCCTTCCTTCGCATTCCTGGCATCCGTAAACGCTCCCTTCTCGTATCCGAAAAGTTCGCTTTCGAAAAGATTCTCAGGAATGCAACCCAAGTCGATATTCACAAACGGCTTTCTTGCCCTGTCTGAAAGCAGATGCAAGGCATGTGCCACCACATCCTTTCCCGTACCATTCTCTCCAGTAATCAATACGTTGGCATCCGTAGCCGCCACACGCATCATCTGCGCTTTCAGTTCCTGCATGGCAGAGCATTCGCCAATCATTCTCGCAAACACATCTTGAGAAGATACAACAGACTTGGAATCAGAACATTGATTCATATTCAGTTTCTGCTCCGATTCCTTTTCCTGCGAATCCGAAGAATCCAGATTCCTTTCCCTGCTCAATTCCACGGCACTCTTCACCGTATCGAGCAGTTTATTCCTATCCCATGGTTTCGGAATAAAGTCGATGGCTCCCGCCTTGATAGCCCTCACCGCCTTCTCCGTATCCACGTATGCCGTGATAAACAGCACCACGCTCTTGGGGTTATGCGCCAGAATCTTCTCCAGCCATTCATACCCCTCTTCGCCACTGATGGCATCCCGATGGAAGTTCATATCGAGCATGATGACATCAGGCATGAACGAATCCATCATTCCGATGATTCGTTCAGGCGTATTGATAACTCTGATACCCTCCACGTATGGCTTCAAAAGCATATTGAGCGACAAGAGAACATCCTCATTGTCATCCACTATCAGTATCTTTCCTTTTTTCTCCATTGCCATCATTTTTAATTATTTTGCCCACAAAGTTACTGCAAAAAAACGAGATAACTCCAAAAACGGCATCATTTCTTCCAAAATTCTTAATACGAAGCAACTTTCAACCACTTTATCCCGATATTTCAAAGAAAAAGCGATGATTTTTCCGAAAATATTTGGTGATTTCAAAATTTCGTTTTATCTTTGCACCCTAGTTATCAAGAAATCTCGGGGTTGACTGGATTTGACGGCGAGATGAAATGGTACGTAAGCATGCGGAGGCTCGTTGGCTACCTCCTAAATCCTAGTGAACAAAAAATTAATTGGCGAAAATAACTACGCTCTCGCTGCTTAATCGAAGTACAGTAGATTAGCTTTATTCCGGCACAAGGTGCTGGAACGGGACATCGCTCAACGGATGTAGTTCCGAATCTTGTTGATCAAGCGGTGCAGGCAAATCGGAAATAGTTCATGTACGCCTCGTTGCATGGATGAAATTTTAGAGGATAAGGGTATGATTGGTGGTCCAGGTCTTGTCATACCTCGAAAATTGAAGGCTGGAATAAGCATGTAGAAAGCGTATGGTTTCCTTGTGCGGACGAGGGTTCGATTCCCTCCAGCTCCACCCTATAAGCAAATAAGCAGCTGATTTTTTCAGCTGCTTATTTTTTGTTTTTATAATATTCTACAATCTTTATTTCTGCTTTCACACATTCTAAAACATTCTGATTATCAGCAAGTTTAGTATGAAGGCATTTTTAGGAGAAAAGTATGATAGTATAAACACCAGAAACTGATACTTCCAACAGGGGAAGTTCATATTTCCAATAGGGGAAGCTGATACTATCTACTAGAGTAATTGATACTACCAATCATCGGCTGACCCGGGTCATCCATATAGATGACCCGGGTCAGCTATATGGATGACTCTAGTCAGCTATAAGAACTACTCAAACCAATCGATAAAAGATAGCATCTTTCCGCCTTTCAGCTCCTATCATCTCTCCTCACTCCTCATAACCGTTATTCCCTCTTCACACATCACCCACATTCACCCTTCACAATTCTCCTTTCACACTCAAACAACTAAGAAACAGATAGTTAACATAAAGTGTGAAAGCATTTTTAAACAGAAACGCAAAAAGTATAAAGTAATACATAAAAAGGGTGTAGCCTCCTATAAGAAGAAAGCCTAGACTGCATCACAAATAAATGATAATTTAGAGGCAATGGCAAAGCAACTCTATGACTATTGGTTTGTGCAGTTTGACTTTCCTAACGAGGAGGGCAAGCCGTATAAATCAAGTGGCGGAGCTATGGTGTGGAATGAAAAGTTGAAGCGTGAGATACCGAAAGGATGGTCTGTTAAGAACTTAGAACAGATAGCAACTTCATATCAACAAGGACTTATTCGTTCAAATAACCAATTATCAACTGATAGTAAGTATGGTTATTTAAAAATGGGCGATTTAGATGGTAAGGGACAATATACTTTACAAGGTTTAACTCGAACCAATGCTACGAATGAAGAAGTGGATTTATTCTCTTTGCACAAAGGAGATTTCCTCATTAATGTACGTAATAGCAAAGAAATTGTCGGTAAAACTTGTCTAATTGGTTATGTGGAAAGAAATACCCTTTATAACCATATGTTGGTAAGATTGGACTTTAAAGATGTAAGTACATTTTATATGAACTTGCTTTTCAATTCTGAGTTTATGTATAAAGCGCTTGATGGATTGAAGCAAGGTACAACAACTGTAATAGCCTTATATCAAAATGATTTATATCGATTACCAATATTAGTACCGGCACCTTGCGTTATGGAACAGTTTTCAAAAACAACAGACTCCATTCTTGATCAGAAAGAAATTATATCTTATGAAATCGAAGAACTCACTAAGCAACGCGATGATCTTTTGCCACTCTTAATGAATGGTCAAGCCACGGTAAATTATCATTTATCTGATGATTAAGAGCAATTTTGCGGTCAAGTGCATATAATATAGAGACAATATCTTTCTGATATTTAATACCAGGAAGGTATATCTCTATTTCTTCAAATACCGATTTCGGTAATATTGGAGTTGTTGTAGAACCTGCTATTTTCTGAAAGTAAGGTTTCATCGTGGAAAGCAGATAGTACACATACAATGGTTCTGCACCATTTTTAAACTGGGTTATTGAGTTTATTTGTTGGTTCGTTGCACACGTGATATTTGAATACGCAACATTTCCCATATCTGAACCAATACACCCCACCAATACACTTTCGCCAGAAATAGTATTACTTGCAATTTCTTCAAATCCTGTTTGAGAAATGAAACGATTGTTTCTTCCCATCATCCCCAATCCTTTTGCAACATCTTCAGGAGTGTAGAACGGAATATTACCACAAGCATAGTTTTCTGCTATGCTTGTGGATGGGGTTTTGCCTGTAATCACCTTGCCGATGTCGGCAAGTCTATATTTTTTCAATTTCATTTATTCCTATATATATTATGGTTGTTTCCAAAATGGAAATAACCACGTATTACTCTTTATCCGTTTTTTCCTCAGATTCTTCAAGTTTCTCCTCTATTTCCTCAATCTGTGGTAATGCCGATGCAACATCAGCAAAAAGCTTTTCTGTTTCATATTGCGCAATACCCATAGGTTGGGTTATGCCACGAAGCGAAAACTCGGCTTTCTTGTTACTCTTAGTTCGGCAGAGAAGCAAACCAATTGTAGGTTTGTCTTCTGGAGATTTTACAATGTCATCAACAGCAGAAATATAAAAGTTCAGTTTGCTAACAAACTCTGGTTTGAACTCCACGGCTTTTAACTCCACAACAACATAGCAATGCAGTTTGAGGTGGTACATCAGCAAGTCGATATAGTAGTCATCACCATCTACCGAAATGTGGTATTGCCTGCCAATGTATGCAAAGCCACGTCCCATTTCAAGGAGAAAGTCTGTAATCTTGCTTGTCAATGTTTTCTCAATGTCAAGCTCATTTTGGAGTGCCACTGTGCCCAAAAAACTAAAATTGTATGGGTCTTTAAAAATATACTTCGCCAAATCGGACTGAAGAGGTGGCAAGGTTTGCTCAAAGTTATTGATTGCATGCCCTTTAGCATGGATATATCCATTTGCTATCTGCATAAGCATCACATCACGACTCCACCCATTCTGCGCAGTTTCTGTGATGTAATAAGCTCGTTCGGCAATGTCTTTTACTTTCGATAGAAGCGAAATGTGATGATACCAAGTAATTTGTGCAAGTGGAACTTGCACAAAGCCTTTGTCATCTTCTTTAAATTGGTCAAGTGCCACTTGACCAATTGGAATATTTTCCATTTTTGCAAGCGGCACTTGCAAAAATGGAAAATCTGGATACGCTTCAGCGAAACGTCTCATACTTTTGAGATTACTCAAAGAGTATCCTCTATCATTAGGGAACTTTTGGGATAAATCAACAGATAATTTTGATATGATATTTGCTCCCCAGCCTAATTGTCTCTGCTGTGCTAAAATTCGTTTGCCCAAAGTCCAATATAACGCCAATGTGTCAGCATTGACATTAATTGCGGTACGTAGTTTTGCTACCTCTATAAGATGCTCTATGTCTTTGCGCCATTCTGCATAACCATCAGGCAGCAAATCGGTATTTGCGTTCATAATTTCATTCATACCTTTATTCCTTTCCTACATTTCTATTAAAGCTAAGACTTCCGAGTTGTTTCATAATCTCCTCTTCCAAACGATGACTTTCTGTGAATTGTTGTGTAAGCGTAGTTTTATAATCGCTCATTCGCTTATTGAACTCTTCTTCCGTAATATCCACATAGTCTATCTTGATATCAAAATACTGTCCGGCAGAGAGGCTATATCCCTTCTCTTTGATTTCATCGTAGGTCACATTGACAGAGAAGTCATCCACAGCTTCCTTATTTTGAAAAGTGCTGACTATCTGGTCAATCTCCTCGTCACGAAGACGAACCTTTTTCAAGCCATTGCTATCTTTGTATTCCTCACCAAGTTTGCTGGCATCAATCAATACCACTTTATCACTCTTCTTTGAATCATCGAAGAAGAGTACAGAAACATTGGTTCCTGTGTTGGCAAAGACATTACTTGGCATGGATACGCAGCCATAAACTATCTTGTTGTCAACGATATGTTTTAGGATTTTGTTCTCAATGCCACTCTTGGCGGTGATGAATCCTGTTGGAATAACAATAGCTCCCTTGCCTGAGTTTTTCTTCAAAGAATTGATAACATGCTGGATGAAGCAGGTATAGATTGCCATGCTGTCTTTTTTCTTCGCTGGCACTTTTGGTACTCCTGCCCAGAAACGAGCAGGAAAGGCTGCTATCTTCTCTCTTGTATCGCTGAAATCCATCTTGAATGGTGGATTGCTTACCACAAAATCGAACTGGCGAAGGCTTTGTCCGTCATCGCTTTTATGGTAAGGTGCAACGAGTGTGTCACCTTGAATGGCATGATCAAGTGAAGATACCAAACCATTGAGCAACAGGTTGAGCTTGAGCATCTTGTTGCTTCGTTGAGAAATATCTTGGGCAAAAATAGTACAGCGGTCTTCTCCGATTTGATGTGACAATGCCATCAGCAAAGTACCTGTACCTGCTGATGGGTCGTAGCATTCAATATTATGGAGGTCGGCATGATCACCCACTAATAATCTGGCCATAATGGTAGCGATGGCATGAGGAGTGTAATATTCTGCATATTTTCCGCCTCCAGCTGTGTTGTAGTCTTTGATGAGATATTCAAAGATATTGGCGAAGAAGTCGTAATGCTCTGAAAATGCTTCCTCAAAAGAGAAATTGGCAAGCTTATCCACCATGGCACGTGCAAATGGTGCTCTCTGAGCCACATCTGTCACATATTGGGTTAATGGCTCAAAGAGAGGTATCTTGGTGTTTTGTGTGGTCTGTGTAGAGAATATGGCAAGATTCTGCTCCGCAATGTCGCTCATCGTATTGTCGAAGATAAAATCAAAATCACCCTTTGCCTGCTGGTTCCAGAGGTTTGCAATCAGATGCTCTGGTTTCAAACGTGGCAGGTCTGGAGACAAGGAAGCCAGCAACATCATGCGCTCCATGTCACTCAACTCACTGTAAGCGGTTTCCCATTTCTCTGCTGTGCAAATTTTCTCAGCATAGCGGTTTCCTGAGTGTTTGATGGCATAGCCAAACTTGTCATTCAAGAATTTATATAGGAATACCTGTGTGATAATTTTATACTCATTGCCGTCATTGCCCATGCCGTATGTCTTGCAAGTTGCTTTCAGGGCATCGATGAGGGCTACGGTTTTTTCTCTTATTGTCATATTTTTATATTTAATTACTTGGATATGTTCTATTATATTGATTGATGTATTGACGAGCTATTCTGGTTTGAATGAAAGTGAAATCGTCCATTTGAGCCTCTATGCTCGGATAATGATTGAGAGATTGGGCTATCTCTGTCATAACAGTACAATCGAAATATTCATCTTTCTTCAGAATGTCTGCACGGTCGTAAACTTTTTGATCTATTTCTGATTTTATGTCAGAAAGTATCGCCACAATATCATTATCATAATAACTGAAGATGAATGGCTTGTGCTCTTTCAATCTTCGTTGGTTTTCTTCGTGAATCCGCTTGTGGACATTGGCAAACTTCGTGTCACCATTATATTTCTTCAGCAAGCGGTTGTTGCTTTCCTGTAATTTCACCAATCGTTCGATGATTTCATCAAGCTCCTTACTTTCCTGATTAAACTTAGCGATACTATCAACGACGAAGCCATGCTCCTTGAATCTTTGCATGAAGGCATCACGCAGAGTGATATATTCAGGATCGTCAGGGTCTGTATTTTCTGTGAATTTGTGAATCACTAAAGCCCATTTTTCCTGTAACTCCTGTCCACCTGCTATCATTTTCATTTCTTCCTCTCCAATTTTAGAAAAATTGAAGCGGATGTCTTGCATAGCTTCATTGACGAGTTGCTTGGTCTCATCAGATATGGCAAAGGCTTCCTTTTGGTTGATGATGTCGATGTGGTGTTGCACTTCCTTTAGCATATCTGGGAGTTTGGTCAGTTCAACCTTACTGAAAGCATCCTTCAAGCTGTCATCACCGAATGTACGTACTATATTGGCACAATCCTTGGCTGAAACCAGCGCTTTCTTCAAGTCGATCAGCACTTGCTTGTCTTCGATGGAAGAAATCTCAGACGAAAAATCCTCTACATTGTTTGTCGTGTAATCAAACAATGTTTGGCGTACATCTTTCATCTGTCGAATCAATTCCTCAGGGTCTTCTATAACCTGTGAGAAAGTATCGGTGGTATGATTGCCATCCACTTCGTCTGGATTGTTGAATCGGTTCAACTCTTTGAGGTAAGCCTCGTTGGTCTCTTCAAAATTTTGCTTGATGTTAGCAAAGTCGATGACATACCCATAACGATTGTTCTTGTATGGTCGATTGACACGTGTGAGTGCCTGCAAAAGGTTATGGTCACGGAGCTTGCGACCAAAATAAAGTCTCTTTAAGCGTGGCGCATCGAAACCGGTCAAGAGCATATTGAAGACAACAAGCAAGTCGATGCTCATGTTCTTCTTGAAGTCCTTGATAATTTGCTTGCGAGTTTCCTTGTCATCGCTATCGTGCAAGATGAGTCCTACTTTCAATGGATGCTTCTTATAACCTAGCGTCGGTATGGCATTGGCTACCATCCACTCTTGTCCATCCATTTTGATTTGGATAGGCTTGGCATATCCATTGTCAAGTGTATTAGCAAAGCCACCATCCGAGAAGTTTTGAAAAGCCTCATATAACTTCCTTGCTTGTTCGCTTGTCTCGCAAATAACCATGCCTCCAAGTGTATCATCACCTTGTATCTTGCGGAATTTGGTTAAGTCGTCAGCAATGTAACGAGCTAACTCCCCGACATAACTATCGTGCTCCATGATTTGTGAACGCTTGATGTCTTTTTTATGTACAAGAGTTTCCAACTTATCGTAAACCTCAGACAGACGTTCCTTATATGAGGTCTCTATATCCTCACGGATAATCTTTAATGTATATCCGTCAGCAATAGAACGGTCATAATAATAAGTATGGAAGTAGCGTTGGAAAACCACCCTCGAAGCACAATCTTTCTTTAGCAGAGGAGTTCCTGTCAAGGCTATCTTGATGGAATTTGGATCTGCATCAAAAAGATTGGCTAGAAAACAACCACCAGGTTTGTAACCACGATGTGCCTCGTCCATAATGAAAACACGCTGTAGGTTTGTTGCGTAAGCCGGAAGTTCTACCTTTTGCTTGTCTTCGGCAAAGCGCTGGATGTTCACAACTGTTATCTCTTGCTGTCCACTGGTACCTTCTTGTGCATGATTGTTGCGGAACTGAGTCATTAATTCCGCACGAGTATTGGCTGTTGAAACAACGAGTCCACGAGCCTCAAACTCTTGGGTGGCTTGTTCTAGTAAGTCTATTCTATCTACTATGAAATAGAATTTTGCAACCATATTCTTCTTGGCATAATAGTCGGACAGAACATAGGTGAGATAAAAGGACAGAGCCGTTTTTCCACTACCTTGTGTATGCCATACTACGCCAGAAGTAGCTCCTTCTGAGAGTTGTTGGCGGATAGCGAGTGCGGCAAACATCTGCTGGTAGCGCATGATGTGCTTTTGATCGGTGCTTTCTATTTTACCATCTACTTCTTTCTCCATTTTAACGTATGCTATGCCATACTTGATGATAAAGAGCAATCGCTCAGGGCTGCACATGGAGGTAAGCATACGGTTCGTAGGAGTATTGACGCCAAGATTGGTTTGATACTCCGGTGTATGATGAATAACTTGACAGTTGAAGTCTGCCAAGATTTGTCTTTCTTCTTTTTGGTTGATTCCCTTATATGGATAATTCGCATTATAAGGTGCTATCGGGAGATTGGAAGGATTCTCCTCACGGAAGCAATTGAAGGGGGCGTTTTCTCTTGCAGCAGTGCAATAGAAAGCTCCTTGGATAGGAACTATTCCCCCCATCGTATCGTACTCCATATTATTAGAAAATATCATCAACTGTGTGATGTTGATGAAGCTACGAAACTTTTTGTTTGGGAAACGCTCTTGATTCATTCGCTTGCTTTCAGCTACAATTCCTCCATGATTGTTTGGCTTTTTTACCTCTACGAAGCAAAGAGGCAAGCCATTGACAAACAAAGTAATGTCTGGGCGGAATTCATCTTGCCCATTTTTACAAGTGAATTCAGCGGTAAAATGAAAAGTGTTGTTCTGAGGATTTTCAAAGTCTATCAATTTGATGGGAGATACAGCCTGTAATCTTTTGTAAAAAGACTTACCGAGGTCATCATTCTTTAGTTCTTGGCGAATGGAGCGCAAAATGCTCTTGAACCCATCTTTCTTTGCTGATGGGTTCAACTTATAAAATTGTTCTCTGAAAATTTCAGTCAATATATTCGTGTCAGGGTCATAGACTGTCCCTGCCATATCTTCGCTAATCTTTCCGAAATAAGAATAGCCTAATCGAGTAAGGTGAACCATTGCTGGCATCTGAACTCTTGTTGCTTCGTTGAATTTACTCATTGCTTCATTTTATTGCTTTAGATGCAAATATAGTGATTTCTTTTTATAAATATCTGATTCAAAGCTAATCTTTAACAAGATATAACAAAGAAAGTGAGCAGAGAGAGCAGAAACATAAATTCGTATTCATATGCTATCGAAACAGGCTTCATATGCGATTGAAATAGGCTTCATTCACCATCGAAGCCTATTTCATTTGGAACAGAAGGAATCTTTCTCAGCAACAAGTGTTATTTCTGTCAATACTTATAACCAAATTTTGCATACTGGTAAACTTGGAATCTAGCAACGAAAACAGGGCGTTTTGAGCATCTCGAATACCCTATTTTCTGCTTCTAATTAATCGAATACCCTATAGTTGTACGACTATAAAGTTGTAGTCGTACGACTATATAGGCTATAGTCGTACAACTGTAGAGTTATAGTTGTACAACTATAGGGGTTATAGTCGTACAACTATAAAATTTCTATTTCAACGCTATTAACCAGCAAAATCATAATCATTTGATTATTAACACATTACCATTTTCTTCCATATTTTCAATATTCCTCAAGAAATAAGAACCGTTTGAAAACACGAGAATCTCAGCAAGGGAAATGTATAAAAATAAAACAACCCGCACATTTGAGCATCGTTGAGAGGCTTGGCGGGTACTAGTGCTGCAAAGGTACGAAGATTATTCGAAGTTACTCCGCCCCCATGCGGTAATTCTTTGGCGACAACCCGGTATGCTTCTTGAAGAAGGTGCCGAAGGATGAGGCATTAGGGAAGCTGAGATCACTGGCTATCTGCTGAATCGTCATGTTCGTATTCTTCATCAGATAAATGCTGCGACGGATAATCGCCTTGAAAATCAACTGCTGAACCGTCTTGCCACATACCGACTTCACTATCACCGAAAGATACTTCGGAGTGAGACAAAGCTGGTCGGCATAAAAAGCTACCGTACGCTCACGCATAAAGTTCTCCTCTATCAGCTTCACCAACATCTCGAAAGTCTCTATCTTACGTCGCATCTCCTTACCTTCCTTCTGGAACGAAGCAGAGAAGATGCTGCAAAGACGATAGGTTACCGCCATCAGAAGCAACTTCTGCTCATGCAAACTGTAGGTGTCATGCTTCTCCTTCTGCTCTAAATCCAAAAGCATCCGGGCATAAGAGGTCAGCATCTCCTCATATCCCGTATGAGCCACCGTGCACGACTTGGGATAGAGCGTAGAATAAAGCCGCATGCTGACTACGGTATTTCCCAGCATATGGAGAATCTGTTCCACACGATAAAAAAGCAACGTGTATCGGAAGTCTGCAGAGACTTCCTGCACATGAAACAGGATTCCGGGAGAGAGAAAAACGGTCTCTCCCATAGACGCAACAAAGGATGTTCCATCTACACAGAAACGTAACATCCCTTGATGACAAACTACTATTCCGACATAATCAGAATAGAAAGGCTGCATCAGAAAATGAGGGAAATCATGAGCCTCATATATGATTATATTGTCTGTTATCTCCATTCTAAAAAATTGCTTTAGCTGCGAAGATAACAAAAATATCAATCTCCTCTGATGATTGCCTTGATTATTTATGATATTTTAGCAGAATCCTGTCGCTTCCGGAAGAATCTGCTTTCTTGTCTTTACCTTCTTCCCAAGTTTTTCTCATTCACATTCTTCAGCAGATACTCGCGGGTCAGCTCCTTGATGTTGCGCTTGCGCCAAGGTATCACGAGCATCAGTCCGGCACATACCAGACAGCCATAGAAGGTCCAGCCTGCCATCTCCTTGATGGATACCAGCGTAGCCTGAACCTGTACCTTTCCCTTCACACTCATGGCAGCCATGTTCTGCGCCTCGGTCTCTGTCTTGCCCTGATACTGCATGCCTCTTACCGTCTGGTCATAGGTCTTTGCCGTCTCCAAGCTGGTACGGTCGTAATCCTGTGCAAAGCGGGTGACGTAATACTGCTGGCGATGCTGAAGCACATTGGTGTAGAGCGCCGAACCGATGCAAGGGGCGATGACCATACGCACGGTGAGCATGATGCAGACCCAGGTGGACATGAAGCGGTAAGGCATGCGCTGATTGGCTATCGTGGAGATGAGCGAATAGAGCAGCATCATTCCCGTAGAACGGATAATGATAGGCCATTTCATACGCTCATACATGCCGTCGTTCTGTACCTCGAAATACATAAAGAGGGCGTAGCCTCCGATAAAGAGGAAGCCCAGACAGTACATCCACTTCAGATGAACATTCTTGGCTCGGGCGATGACCGCAAAAATCAAGCCCACGGTATATCCCACCATCACCCAGTTGCCCAGGGTGGCATTCTGCCAGTTGTCTATCTTCATTCCCACATTGGTGAATACATTCACGAACATGGCGCTGGAGTTGCAGACCATCAGGAGGAAGAACAGCATGATGCCGTAATTGATAACCCTGAGCTGGAATACCTCCATGATAAAATAAGGTGAGCGGCGGGTCTTCTCCAGATAGACAAACAGGGCGGTGAAGATGAGACAGACCACCGTAGAGTAACGGATAGTAGGATCATCAAACCAATCCAGCGTCTTGCCGAACACCATTACATAGGCAAACGAGCAGAGCATGATGCTGAACACCGTGACATTGCCGAACTTCGACATCGTAATCGGGAACTTCGGCATCGGATACTTATGATAAGGCATGGTGAAGAACACGATGATGATGCCCGCCAGCATGAATGCCATCATGAAATGATACACATACTGCCACTCGTAAGCATAGGCAAGCCAAGCCGTGAGCCAGGTGCCCAACTGTCCGATGATCATGAAGAAGAGATAGATGACCGGCTGGGACACCATCTTTTCTGAATCCACCGCATCCCAAGCCTCCTCGGTGGTAGGCTCGCAACCCGGCGTGATATTCTTCGTTGCCTCGATACCGAAACCATATCGGATGAGTACAAAAAGATGCGCCATCAGAAGCGTCTGGCGAACAAAACCCATCAGCAGACTGCACAGTCCGAGGATGAACAGCGAATCGGTCTGGGCGCAGACAAAACTGAGCAAAAAGAGAATGGAGAATCCCACGATACACATCATCTTCTCTCTCCGGATGCACACCAGTTCGTAGAAGAACGGCGAGAAAGCCGCCATTCCTATCGACGTGCAGAAGCCCGCAAAGGCGATGTATTCCGACTGGATGCCCAGTCCGCTCATCATCTCTCCGCTGTTGGCGGAATAGACACCACTCATCGTAATCATCGGCACGAAGAGGATAATCATGAAGATGATGCCAAGCGGTTTCGGCACCCAGTCATAGAACGGATAATTCTTATATTCTTCTTCCATATATTACTTCATTTCCTTCAAGCTACTTTTTATTTCTCTCCGCCTTCACAATCACCATCATACCTGCTGCCAGGCGGGCATTGTCTTCCTTACTGAGGTTAGTGAAGTCGATTCTTACAGGCACACGCTGCTGGATCTTCACGAAGTTGCCGGCTGAGTTATCGGTAGGAACAAGAGAATACTTGGAACCGGTAGCACCGGAGATAGCGGTAACGGTGCCCTCAAACTCCTTGTTGCTGATGGCATCCACCGTCATGCGTACCTTCTGCCCCACATAGAGATTCTCTACCTGAGTTTCCTTATAGTTGGCGATGACCCACTTTTGGGCATTAGGAAGGATATAGGTGATGGTGGTTCCGGCGCTTACCATCTGTCCCTCTTCCAGGGTGCGGCGACCCAACTTACCATCACATGGTGCAACAACCACACAATAAGAGAGGTTCAGCTTCGCCATCTCCACCGCAGCCTCAGCCCGTTGGATGGCAGCAGCCACATTCTGCTTGCGGGTAACTACCTCGTTCACGCCCTTATAGGCAGCAGCCTGCTGTCGCTTTACCGACTCCAGTTTCTTCTTGGTAGCCGCATATTCCACTTCCAGCTGCTCCAGCTGGATAGGTGTAGCCGCCTTCTTCTCTACCAGGTTGCGATAGCGCTCGCAGTCTTTGGCAAGTTTGGCAAGGCGCACCTCTATCTCATCAATAGATGCCGAATAGACGGAAGCCGAAGTCTGGGTGGTCTGCTGGGTAGCATCAATCACGTTGGCACCCGCCTTGGCATCCTTCAGTGCCGCCTCAGCCTCCATCAGGCGGATGCGATACTCACGGTCGTCGAGGATAAGAAGGGTATCACCCTTATGAACCTCCTCGTGTTCCTTGAAGCAAACCTTGGCGATATAGCCCGATGCACGGAGGTTGACAGGAGAGATATACTGCTCTACCTGGGCATCATTGCTGGTTTCGTTGGCATTATAATCCAGAAAAAGGCAGACGATCTTCCAGAGACCGAAGGCGAGAATGGCTACGCCGATGAGACTGGCGATGATCTGACGGATGCGCTGCTTCTTCAGTTTCTTCTGCATTTCCTCGTGAGAAGTCTGAGTGGTTGCTGCATTATCCTCACGAGCGGTTTCTATCTTGTTGTTTTCGTTCTGTTCCATTGTTATATTCTGATTGATTGTTCTTATTATTACATGATTACTTTGCTATTTTACCTGGTCCAACTGTCCGGTGAGTTTCAGGAGCGAGAGATTCGCCACCTTATATTTATAATAGGCGGTGAGATAATTGTTCATGGCTTCGCTCATGCGCATCTCATCCTGAAGAACGGCGGTCATCGTTCCTACACCTTCCTTATACTGGTCGGCAGTTACGCTATATACATCCTGCGCCAGGGTGTAGTTGTCAAACTGCTTCTTGTAGTTGCGCTGACTGTTGTTCACCTCGCTCACGGCGTTCATATAGTTTGCCTGCATGCCTTTCAAGGCATCCTCGTATCCGATGCGGGCATTCTCCTCCTCCACCTTGGCACGTCTGATCTTGGAACGCTTCTCGAAACCATCAAAGACTGGCACTCTCAGCTGGATGCCGATGCCGTTGGAACCATACCAGTGGTTGGATTCGCCCGAATGAATCCAATGTTCTATCTTATCGGTGAAGGCAGAATACATCAGGCTTCCGGTAAGGCTCACCGATGGCAGATAACCGTCCTTGGCGAGCTTTGTCTGCTTCTGGGCAAGTTCCTTTCTCTTCTCCAGAAGCTGGAGTTCGTAGAGATTGGTGTTCAGTCCGTTGGCATTCACCGTTTCTATCTCCCCCGGATTCACATCACTTACCTTGATTTGCCTTTCTGCAGGATAATCTATCACATACTTGAGCATGGTATATTGCTGGTCGAGCATAGCGATGGCGTTATCGCGCTGCACGGTGAGATTCTCGATGTTGAGTTTCACACGCTTCACATCCACCTCCAGACTCATCTGATTATCGTAGAAAGCCTTGGTAATACCATAGAGTTCCTCCAGACGCTTGATGTTGTCGTTCACCAGACGGATCTGCTCAGCCGTATTCTGCGCCATATAATACATCTTGGCGGTCTGCACGATGAGATCTTCACGTGCCTTCTCGTAAGAGAGCTGGTTGAGATGGTCTGCAATCTTGGCAATGTCGATGGCAGTATTCACCATCTGGTTGTAGAGTGGCATCTGGAGCTGCAAGCCTGCCGAAGCATTATACTGCAGGGTTTTGGTTACATTATAAGGTTTGCCGTAGGCAGAACCATCCGTCACGGAAACGGGAGGGGTGAAGTTGTCGTTCAACTGTGCCACGGCATTAATCTGCGGCAACAGCTTCGCCTGGTTCTCGCTGATGGAATACTTTCCCTTAGCAATCTCGTTCCTGCTTTTCTGCAGCGACAGGTTGTTATCCACTGCCATCTGCAGGCACTGGCTCAGCGACAGAGTTTCCTGCGCCATCATAGCAGAAAAAGCCCCGAGAGCCAGACAAAAACACAATATCTTTTTCTTGTTCATCTTTAATATGTTTCTTATGATATACAATATGATTGTTTTCTGGTGCAAAGGTACTGCTTTTCTGTCGATTATCACTATTCACAAAATATCACAAAATGTTCAAAATTGCCGTTTCTTTTCCATATCTGTATCCAGAAAACAAAAATCCCTCACAGATGTCGTCTGTGAGGGAAGTGTTTATTTTTTCAGTTTATACATTTTTACCCAATCAATCTCCATTTTCACCGGCAACTGGGATGGGTCTGCCTTTCCTACCCAGCTGCCTTCTATCTGCATATCAATGAGCAGGTAAAAAGAATCACCGAAAGGATACTGTCCTTCCTTATCGGTCTGAATGCGAGGATAGGAGAAGGTCTTCTCACCATTGATAGAGAAGATGAGTTCATCTGGCAGAATCTCTACCGCATACACATTATATCCATTGGTATCTATCTTGCCAGTAGCAAAATGAGGAGGATTGGAATCCAGCTTCAGGGTATGCGTATAATAGGTATGAACAGTCTGATAAGCCATCGGATCATAGTTGAGATGCTCCATGATGTCGATTTCTCCACCCATTGGCCAGGCAATATCTCTATCCGGTAACATCCAGATTGCTGGCCAAGCGCCCTGTGCCTGTCCCAACTTGGCTCTTACTTCCACCTTACCATATTCTATCGTCTTCTTGTGCTTGGTGTATAAGCCGCCGGTGACAAAGCGTGCAGTATCAGCTTCCAACTTGCCATCACCGTTCAGATCATACTGATAGGTACCATCATTATTTACGCCATAGAGGATGAGTTTGCCGTCCTTTACTTCATAGAGACGGTCGTCATAAGACATGTGGCGCTTCCAGTCGGGTCTGTCACGCGGAATCTTACTCCATGATTTAGCATCAAAGGAGCTTCCCTTGAAATCTTCCTGCCAAACCAGTTTGTACTTGTTGCTTTTGTTAGTCTTGTTGTCTTTGGCCATGCCTGGAATGCCCAACAGCATCAGCAGGCAGCACGCCATCCATGTAGATTTCATGTTCATAGTTACTGATATTTTTAAATCCAAAAATTAGGATTTCATTTTATAGACGTTGGTTTCTCTCTTTTCGAAGCCCAGGCTCTGATAGAGCTGGTTGGCAACGACACGGGATGGGCGCGAGGTGAGCATCAGCGTTACCTCTCCCCTCTTCCTGCACAGTTCCATCACCTGCAGAATCATCAGCTTGCCATATCCCTTGCCACGAAAGTTTCTATCCACCACCACATCTTCTATCCATGCCTTCCATCCGGTAGGGCATTGATAAAGGCAGAGGGTGGTCATACCGATGAATTGTCCATCGGCTTCCAAGACATAGAGATGACTTTGGGATGAGGAGAGCAAAGAGTTCAATTTTTCCTCGGTGATAGTATGTACGCTATCACTCAACTGCGACAATAAGTTATTGATACTTGCCAAATAACCTGGTTTCAATTCTGTTAATTCTATCAATCTAGGTTCTTTCATGGTGCAAACTTAGCATATATTTCGGAGATTGCCAAGAATTGCAGGGAATATTTTATTTTTTTAATAAAAGAAGAAAGGGCAAAAGCTTTTTAAATTCAAAGCTTTTGCCCTTCATATTTTTACTTCCAAGGATTCTCGGTTGGATAAGGCAGGCTAGCTGGCTGGTTGTAAGCGATATCCTTGATGCCAAGATACTTGAATACCTCGAACAGGGTCTTGCCTACATGAGAGAAAGCTACTGCTCCGTGGTGTGGATAGCCCTTCTGAACCAAGACGTGGCGATAGAAGCGGCCCATCTCGTTGATGGCGAAGATACCGATACCACCGAATGAACGTGTAGGAACATCGAGAACCTCACCCTCTGCGATGTAAGAACGGAGGTTACCCTCTGAATCGCACTGCAGACGATAGAATGTGATGTCAGATGCAGCGATATCACCCTCCAAAGTACCACGGGTGAAGTCTGGTGTGCCACCATTCTCCAACAAACGATTCTGGATCAACTGATACTTGATCTTACGGCTAGAGCACATCTTGCACTGTGGAGTGTTACCACAGTGGAAGCCCATAAAGGTATCAGTCAACTTATAGTCGTACTTGCCCTTGATATCCTCATCATAGATATACTGAGGAACAGAGTTGTTGATGTCGAGCAATGTAACGGTATCATCAGATGCACACATACCGATGTACTCAGACAATGCACCATAGATATCAACCTCGCAAGCTACAGGAATACCGCGGCTAACGAGACGGCTGTTAACATAGCAAGGCTCGAAACCGAACTGGCTTGGGAAGGCTGGCCAGCACTTGTCTGCGAATGCTACATACTGGCGAGAACCCTTGTGAGCCTCTGCCCAGTCGAGCAATGTCAACTCAAACTGTGCCATTCTGCGGCTGAGATCAGGATAGTAGCATCCCTCGCCCATCTCCTTTGCCATATCAGCGCAAACCTCGTCGATACGTGGATCGTTCTCGTGCTCCTTGTAAGCTACGAGGAGGTCGAGCTCTGAGTTTTCCTCAATCTCTACACCGAGTTCATACAAGCCCTTGATTGGAGCGTTGCAGGCGAAGAAGTCCTGAGGACGTGGACCGAAAGTGATAATCTTCAAGCCCTTCAAACCGAGGATGACGCGAGCCACAGGTACGAAGTCTGCAATCATCTTAGCTACTTCCTCTGCTGTACCAACAGGGTACTCTGGAATATAACCCTTCAAGTGGCGCATACCGAGGTTGTAAGAGCAGTTGAGCATACCGCAGTATGCATCACCACGACCATTGATCATGTCGCCATCACCTTCAGCAGCTGCTACGAACATAACAGGACCATCGAAGTTCTTTGCAATCAAAGTCTCAGGGGTCTCAGGACCGAAGTTACCAAGGAATACAACCAGAGCGTTGCAGCCCTGCTCCTTCACTTCAGCCACAGCCTTGAGCATATCTTTCTCGTTCTCAACTGTAGTCTGACAGTTGAAAATCTCACCTTTGTACTCTTTTACGATGTTCTCACGGCGCTGAGTAGAAAGCGCAATTGGAAAACAGTCACGGCTAACGGCAATGATGCCGAGCTTTACTTGTGGAATGTTGTTGCTTACCATAATTCTTGTGTTTTATATTAAGTTTTTATATAATCGACTTGTTTTTGCTGAGCGCAAAGGTACTAATATTTTTTGTTTCAGCAAGCATTTTAAGAGTTTTTTTATGGTGAAAAAAGTTAAAAACAGAAGATTTCCGCTGGAATGAAACATCCGATAAAGTTCCTGAAACATTTCATACACATCGATTGAGACTTTATAACAAATAAAAACACAAAGATTGATGGTTTTTCAAATTATTATTGTACCTTTGCACCGACAAAAACAGAAAAACGATTATGAACAAAGTCAAGACTATCTTTGCCTGGATATGGCAAAAGCTTTGCGCCTTTTGGCCTTGGTACAAGACATTGTATCAGGGAAGAGCGTGGTACACCAAGACGGTAGTCGCCTTGGCAAGTTGTATTGTCGCCTTTATCCTTTATTTAGGTGCTGTCGATATTAACTTCTTATGGCTTTTCGGTAAGTCACCTGGTTATTTTTCAGGTATCCTGAATCCGCAGACTTCCGAGGCTTCCTTGATTTATAGTGCCGATGGCAAGCTCATCGGTAAGTATTTCAATGAGAATCGTACTCCTGTAGAATACGACGAGGTGAACCCAGCCTTCTTCAAGGCTCTGGTAGATACCGAGGATGAGCGTTTCTACAAGCATATCGGTATCGACCCTATCGGCGTTTTCGCTGCTGCCAAGGATGCTCTCCTGCATCACAATGGCCGTGGTGCTTCTACCATCACGCAGCAGCTGGCAAAGAATATGTTCCGCGTCCGTTCGCAGTATTCTACGGGATTGCTCGGCAAGGTGCCTGTACTCCGCCTGCTCATCATCAAGAGCAAGGAGTGGATCATCGCCGTGAAGCTGGAGACGGTTTTCTCGAAGAAGGAAATCATCACCATGTATGCCAACACCGTGGATTTCGGTAGTAACTCTTACGGTATCAAGACTGCCGCCAAGACTTACTTCAATACCACTCCTAAGGAGTTGACCACCGACCAGGCTGCCGTACTCGTGGGTATGCTGAAGGCTACCACCTATTACAATCCACGTACCAATCCGGAGAACAGTCTGGCACGCCGCAACACCGTATTATATAATATGGTGACACACGGCGATCTGTCACATGCAGAATACGACCAGCTGAAGGCTGAGCCTATCAAGCTCGACTTCAAGGTAGAGGAAAACTACGACGGACAGGCTAAATACTTCCGTGAGGCTGTAGCCAACTACCTGAAAGACTGGTGCAAGGAGGAAGGTTACGATCTCTATACCAGCGGATTGAAGATCTACACCACCATAGATACCCGCATGCAGAAGTATGCCGAGGAGGCAGCCCGCAAGCAGATGAAGCAGGTGCAGCAGAACTTCAACAACCACTGGAGCATCCGCCGCACACAGGCAGGAAAGGGAAAATGGATGGGACAGGAACCTTGGCAGGATGAGAACCACCAGGTGATTCCAAACTTCATCCAGGGCATCGCCGAGCGACAGCCATTCTACAAGGATCTGGTGGCTCGTTTCCCTAACAATCCAGACTCCGTGAACTACTATTATAAGGAGTGGGTTCACCCGGTTAAGGTATTCGATTACGACAAGGGAAGCATCACTATCAACATGACTTCTGAAGATAGTATCAAGTATATGACTACCTTCATGCACAGTGCTTTCGTGGCTATGGAGCCACAGACGGGAGCCGTGAAGGCATGGGTGGGCGACATCGACTTCGACCACTGGAAGTATGACAAGGTAACAGCCGAGCGCCAGCCGGGTTCTACCTTCAAGCTCTTCGTCTATACAGAGGCAATGAACCAGGGATTGACTCCTTGCGACAAGCGCCGCGACGAATATATCTCTATGGAGGTATATGACAAGAAGAAGCACGAGATGACCATCTGGAGACCATCCAACGCCAACGGTTCGTTCTCGGGTGACAGTATCCCATTGAAGAGTGCCTTCGCCAAGAGTATCAACTCCGTGGCAGTACGCCTGGGACAGGAGATGGGCATCAAGCGCATCATCGAAACCGCCCAGAAGATGGGTATCAACAGTCCGTTGGATGATACACCAGCCCTTGCCTTGGGTTCAAGCGATGTCAACCTGCTTGAAATGGCTTGCGCATACAGCACTATTTCAAACAATGGTAAGCACCACGACCCGGTATTGGTTACCAAGATTGTGGACCATGACGGAAAGGTGGTATATGAAGGTCCTTCTACAGAGGAGCAGGTAATTCCTTACAAGAGTGCCTTCCTGATGCAGCAGCTGCTGCAGGGCGGTATGAAGGAGCCAGGCGGTACTTCGCAGAGCCTTTGGGGATATGTAGGCAAATACCGTGACACCGAATTTGGCGGAAAGACGGGTACGACCAACAACCACTCAGATGCCTGGTTCATGTGTGTAAGTCCTAAACTGGTGGTTGGTGCCTGGGTAGGCGGCGAATACCGCTGTCTCCACTTCCGCACCGGAGCCTTGGGTCAGGGTTCCCGAACAGCATTGCCAATATGCGGTTACTTCATGCAGTCTGTATTCGGCGATCCTGCCTTCCAGCAGTATCACGCCAAGTTCGACAAGCCACAGGATGGCGACATTACACGAGATATGTATATCTGCGCAAGCTATGCACCAAAACCAAAGGTAGATACTACCCGTGTGGATAGCACCGCATTCACAGAGGAAATCATCCTCGACGAAAACGGCAATCCTATTACCAAGGAGGTTCCTGCAGTCAAGTCGGAAGGAGAATCTTCTGCTTCAGGAGCTACAGAAGAAAAGAAAGAGAAGAAGAAGACAAAGCCAACAGAACAGCCTGTCAACTTCGACGACCTTTAAAAATAAAATATGATTGATCTCGACAATGCGGAGCTGCAGAATGCACTCCAAATCATACAGTTTACCCGTCGTTCGCTTTTCCTCACCGGAAAGGCGGGGACGGGTAAATCTACTTTTCTGCGGTACATCGCAGCCAATACCAAGAAGAAACACATCGTTCTGGCACCAACAGGCATCGCAGCCATCAATGCCGGCGGAAGCACCCTGCACAGTTTCTTCAAGCTGCCCTTCCACCCCCTGCTGCCCAACGACAGTATGTATTCCGTGCGCAACATCAGGAATACATTAAAGTATAATTCCGAGAAAATCAAGATTATCCGTGAAGTGGAACTCATCATCATCGATGAGATCAGTATGGTGCGTGCCGACATCATCGATTTCATCGACAAGGTGCTGCGTGTGTATTGCCGCAATATGAGGGAGCCGTTCGGTGGAAAGCAACTTCTGCTGGTGGGCGACATCTATCAGTTGGAACCGGTGGTAAAGGAGGAGGACCGCAAACTGCTGAATCCTTTCTATCGCAGCAGCTTCTTCTTCGATGCCAAGATCTTCCAGCAGTTCCAGCTCGTCAGCATCGAACTCAAGAAAGTTTATCGCCAGAGCGACCCTGTCTTCATCGGAATCCTCGACCATATCCGAACCAGTCAGGCGCAGAGTCAAGACCTTCAGCTGCTCAACCAGCGGGTGGGTGCCCAACTCGATGAGAGTGATTCCAAGCTTGCCATCACCCTCTCCACCCGCCGAGATACCGTAGATTTCATCAACGAGAACCAGCTCAAACTCCTGCCAGGAGAGCCAACACTCTTCCGGGGCAATATCCAGGGCGAGTTTCCGGAAAGCAGTCTGCCTACCCCTATCGAACTGTACCTGAAGACCGGAGCACAGATTATCTTTATCAAGAATGATATCGAGCACCAATGGGTGAACGGTACTCTGGGCACCATCATCGGGTTCGATGATGAGGATGATGCCAAGATATATGTACGCACGGAGAATGGACAGGATGTGATGGTAGAACCTGCCGCCTGGAGTAATATGCGCTATCATTTCAACGAGGTGGAAAAGAAGATTGAGGAAGAGGAAATCGGCAGATACGAACAATACCCTATCCGACTTGCCTGGGCAATTACCGTTCACAAGAGTCAGGGTCTGACTTTCAATCAGGTCAAGATTGATTTCACGGGAGGTGTCTTTGCAGGCGGTCAGACCTATGTGGCATTATCCCGCTGCACCAGCCTGGAAGGTATCAGTCTGCAGGAGCCTATCCGCCCCAGCGAGATATTCGTGCGCAACGAGGTGAAGCAGTTTGCCCGCCAGTATAACAACCAGAACACCATCCACACGGCGTTGACGCAGAGTAAGGCAGACAGACAGTATCATGATGCCGTAAAAGCGTATGACAAGGGTGACATGCAAACCGCCTTGGATAATTTCTTCCTCGCCATCCACAGCCGTTACGACATCGAGCATCCGCTAGCCAAGCGCTTCATCCGCAAGAAGCTGAACAAGGTGAATGAGTTGCAGGCAGAGAACGAGCGTTTGCGTGAAGTTATCAAGCAGAAGGATGAAGAAAAGAAGAAGCAGGAGAAATTCCTGAAGCGCCTAGCCACGGAGTATGTAATCATGGGTAAGGAGTGCGAGAAGGAGGGCATGAAAGAAGCGGCTGTCACCAATTACAGAAAGGCGCTCACCCTCTATCCTAGCCATCCCGAGGCAAAGAGAAGGCTGAAGCATCTCAACGAATAATCATAAAAAAATGTGGTTGACAAAACGGAAAACAAATCCGTTTTATCAACCACATTTTTTTATTGATTAAAATCTAACCTCATAGGTCTTGCCCTTCTGGGTCTTCATCTTCTTCACCTTATCTCCATATCTTACCTGACAAGGTTCACCGGAGCCGGAGAGAATGACAGCCTTGGTAAGGCGACCGTTGTCCCAATAGATATCCACCGTGAAGTTGCCCTTGGCACGGAGACCCTTGATGGAACCCTTCTGCCATGCATCTGGCAGGGCTGGCAGGAGATGGATAAAGCCCATGTGACTCTGCATCAGCATCTCGGTGATACCCGCTGTACCGCCAAAGTTACCATCTATCTGGAATGGGGCGTGCGTATCCCAGAGGTTGTCCAATGTTCCATTCTTCAGAAGATTACCATAAAGCTTGTAGGCATGATTGCCATCGTGCAGACGAGCCCACTGGTTCAACTTCCAACCCATAGACCATCCCGTGGCACCATCGCCACGATGCTCCAACACCACCTTGGAAGCCTTCGCCAGCACAGGAGTGGTGATAGGCGAAATGGTGCGGCCCGGATGCAGACCGAAGAGATGGTTCACATGGCGATGCTCATCCTTAGGATCATCTATATCCTTCGACCACTCCATCAACTGACCATAGCGGCCAATCTGATAAGGAGCAATGTGCTTCAGGGCATCTTCCCACTGCTTGCGATCCTTGGCATCCTTGCCCAGAATCTTGCTCGCCTCTACGGCATCGAGCAGAATCTCACGAATCACGGCATGGGCGAAGGTGGCACCCTCGTCTATCGGTCCGTGCTCCGGAGAGGTGGAAGGAGCCGCTGTATAGACGCCATCCTTGCGATGCCACAGATAATCTGTTGCGAAATTAGCACTTCCCTTGATGATAGCGTATGCAGTCTCGCTCAGGAACTTCTTATCGCGGGTATAGTCGTAATAATCCCAGAGATGGGTAGCCAACCATGGACCGGCAAATGGAGAGAAGTTCCAAGACATATCCTCGCTTGCCAGCGGAGAAGTGAAACCGAAGATGTTGCTGGATACAGATGTGGTCCAGCCACGGGTACCATAATATGACTTAGCTGTCTTCTCACCCGGCTTCACCTGTGTCTGGATGAAGTCGAAGAGCGGAAGCTCGCACTCGCTCAGGTTGGTGGTGCAGGCTGGCCAGTAGTTCATCTGGAGATTGATGTTGTTATGGTAGTCAACACGCCAAGGACCATCCACGTTGTTATGCCATACACCCTGCAGGTTGGCAGGCATATTGCCAGGACGTGAAGAGGCGATGAGCAGATAGCGGCCAAACTGATAGTAGAGCTGCTCCAGATAGAAATCCTTGGCACCCTTGCGGTAGTTAGCCAGGCGCTCATCGATAGGCATATCGTTGACATTAGCCGCATCATTCAGATTCAGGCTTACCCGATTGAACAGGCGGCTGTAATCCTTGTAATGCTCATCCAGCAGCTGCACATAGCCCTTACCCTCTGCCTTGCTCACCCAGTCGTGGGTAGTAGCCAGCGGATCCACGCCCACGTAGGTCTTAGGATCGTTGTAATCAGGGTTATAGTTTGCCTTGTAATCGGTATCGGCAGAAATGAGGAATACCACCTCGTCGGCACCCTTCACGGTCAGCTTTCCTCCTTCGTTAGAAAGGCTACCGCCCTTGTTGATGGCACGGATGCGGATGGCATACTGCATATCGTTGTTATCGAGACGGGCATCCCAGAGCAGACCGTTCTTGCCGTCAGCCACCATCTTGCCTGTAGAGACAGGGTTAGGCGCATAAGAGAATACGAGATTCTGCTTGCCCGGACGGGAAGCCTTGTAGCGGATAGCCATCACATTGGCTGGATAAGAGATGAAATATTCACGCTGATAGCTCACTTCATCCTTGACGAAAGAAACGGTAGCCAAAGCTGAATCGAGCGACAGGGCACGGCGATATTTCGACATACCCACGGTGCTCAATCCGGTCTCGATATACGCCTCGCCCATCGTGGTAAAACTACCGAAACGGAATGGATCCTCGGCATAAGACTCGTATGGAACCGGACTGTTGAAGTTCTTGCGGGTAAGCTGCGAAGCCTTCTCCCAGTCGTTGGCAGCAAAGGCATCTCTGATTTCCTGCATCACATGGGCAGAATTCTTGTTCACATCCCAATAGTAGGCAGCGCCCTTCTTGGTGTTCGGACCACCACGCCAGAGCGTCTTCTCGTTCAGGGTGATACGTTCTGCCTCTACCGATCCCAGGATATTGGCACCGATGCTTCCATTACCGATAGGCAATGATTTTGACTCCCAATCCGAATCCGGATTGCGGGCGGTATCACCAGCCGAGATTGGCTTCTTGTGAGTCCATTTCTCAGGATGGCCTCCATACCAAACTTGCTGTCCCTTCAGGGTAACAGGCGTGTCGAACCAGTAAGACAATGCTGTCTTCTGCTGTGCGGTGGCAGAAAGTGCCCCCAGCATCGCAAAGGTTAAAATAGATACGGTTTTCTTGTTCATTATATATTATATTTAGTCTGATTACTTATTTTCAGATAACCGCTACAAAAATACGATTAAAATTCGACATATCCAAATATAGGGTCATAAAAAACGAGGATAGCCCGCATTTTTTCAATACTTGCTATCCTCGTCTTGCTATTTCATATCGTTCCGGGTGGCTTAATACCACTGTACAGCATTCGAATAACCGCTTCGCTTGTCATACTTCAGGGCATCCGCCAATGTGGCTGCATTGCATCGGAAGGTGAAGTTATAGCTGGTATATGGCGCCAGCACTACCGAACAGCTCATGTTGAAGCAGTGCAGGTCACGGGCCAGACTTGCGGTGGTCATACTCAGCTTATGATTATCAAAATCATAACCGGAAGAGAAGCTGATGTTCCATCCGTCGCTGATACGAACGTTACCGCTCATATTCAGGTTCTGGGTGAACTTGTATGGATATCTCATCGATTTCTCGTTGAACTTCTCTCTTCGGGTATCCTCCCGCATGGTGATACCATATCCGAAGGTGAGCGACCATGGCATCTTGAATGCCATATAGCCGTCCGAGTCGGTCTTAGCTTTTCCGCCACCGCTCTTCTTGGCTCCCGTCTTTCCCTTCTCCATACTGTCGTCCACGTTGCTCTCTATGTCGGTATCCATACCTTCATCGTCATCGTCCTTGCGCTTGTTCTTGTCCTTGTCGTCCTCATCACTGCCTCCGCCGAAGAGTTTCTTCAGTTTCTCTGGATTCAGGGTGAACGAGAAGTTCTGCGACATACCCTGGAATCGTCCGAACCTGCCCTTGCCCCACTCGGTGTGGTTGCCGACATATACGTTACCGTTCTCATCCATCTCGTAGGCGTAGGTGGCAAACACGGCGTTCATGTTGAAGGTATAGTTCTTCCACCATTTCAGTCGCAGGTTGATGTTCATATCACTCCAAGGGCGCACCTTGGCAGCGGTGTTGTAGCTCATGCTCACATCAAACGCATCAATGAGGCTCACCTTCTTCAAGCTGTCGTTCTTGTCCCTCCATTTCATCTCCAGGTTGTTGCCCAGAGTGAAGGAAATGTTACCACTCTTGCCCTTACCCGGCACGCCGTAGAGGGCATTCTTATATGGCGAATAACTTACCAGCGATACATTACCGTCGGCATCAGTCTTCTGATAAGTATCCCAATAGCCGTAATGCGATGCTCCGAAATCAGGTGCATAGCTGAAGCTTACCGTCGGGGTAATCACGTGGCGGATCCTGTCTATCCTATTGCCAAACAGCTTGCGGTTAGGAATCCAGAAGCCATAAAGCTTGGTAGAGAGTCCTATGCTCATGTTCCAGTTATATACGTTGTGGAATCCGTAGGTGGTATCGCAAACCTCTTTCTGCGCAGTGGCATCCCACGATTTCTCCACCTTGTTGGTGTACATACGGTCGGTGAAATTGAACGAAGGATTCACGTTGAGATATTTGAAGAGGGTGAAGGATGCACTCACCGGAATCTGATGCTGCCATCCGTTTCGCCAGTCCTTGATGAGCGAACTGTGCATCAGCTTATCCTCCTTGGTATTGATACTGTTGGAGATTTGTCCGGTATAGCTCATGGCTATCTTCTCGTACCATTTCTCATCGCCCACCATCTTCTTTCTGCGGAAAGGATAGAAGCGGGAGATACTGATGTTCAGGTCGGGCAAGGTCATCGCTATGGATGAGTTACGCATATTCTGCGAAAGGTTTGCCGTAGAACTGAGCGACATTCCGATGCTCGAGAAAGTGGTACTCCAGCTTACGGAAGAGGTTCTCGTACTCTGCGTCATCGTCTGAGGATTATAGAGCGAGTTGAGGTTGTTGCGCTCATAGCTCGATGTGGCGAAGTTGACACTTGCCGAAAGCGAACTGAACGGATTTGCCTTGGAATCCTGTCGGTGACTCCACTGCACCTTGAAACTCTCCTGCTTGGTGAAGTCAGGCATTCCCTTGTCACCCGTCTGCGTATCCTGGTAACTGAAGAAGAAGGAACCGGAATACTTGTATCGCTTGCGGTAGTTGCTGGCTGCAGAAAGTCCCCACGAACCCTTGGTGTAGATTTCTCCCAGCAGTTTCAGATCCCACTTGTCGCTGATGGCGAAATAATATCCACCGTCACGGAGATAGAAACCGCGGTCGCTCTCATCACCATAGGTAGGCATGATGAAACCGCTGCTGTAGCTCTTGGTGAACGGGAAGAATCCGTATGGGATACCCAGCGGCATCGGCACATCGCAGACCACGAGATAGGCGGGTCCGAAGATGACATCCTTGCCGGGGCGCACCTTGGCTCTGGAGAGCGAGATGTAGAAGTCGGGATGCGGATCATCGCAGGTGGTATATCTGCCATGCTGCAGATAGATGACGCCCGAAGAATCTCGCTTCGACTTCATACCGGTGAGGAATCCATCCTGCTGCTCGGTATATACATTATTAATAAGGGCCTTCTTGCTCTTGAAGTTGAACTTGATGGTATCGGTATCATAGGTATCATTGCCCATCTTGAAGACCGGTTTTCCCTTGATGCCTCCATCAGCCATCGAGTCCTTGGTACCGCTGGCTCTCACATTGCTCTTATCCAGATCCATGGAGATGCGGTCGGAGGTAAGATCCATGTTCTCGTACTTCACGTTCGAGTTTCCATAGAGATGCGCCACCTTGTGGTGGGCATCATATACCAGCGAGTCGTCGGCCTGATACTGTACAGGTGCGTCGATGCCTCCCGACTTCTTTCTGTTGATACTGTCGAGTCGGATACTGTCATCCACCACCTTATTATGTTTCCATATAGCCTTCTGCAGCGAGTCCATCTGGGTGGTATCGGTCTCCGTACTGATGATTTCATTGCCGAGCGAATCGACAAAGACGGAGTCGCCCACAGCCACGGCAGTAGAATCCACCTGAGCCTTCTTGTCTTTCTTTTTAGAAGGCATACCCGGGTTTGCAACCATCATGGCAGCGATGGATGCAAACATCAGAACAGCTATAGTTGATTGTTTTCTCATTCAGAAATTATTGTTAAGAAGTCACCCTACTGAACTTCTATCCTATTTCAAACATCCGCTCCCATTCCTGGAAGCGCTTTACTCCTTCCTCGCCAAACTTAGCGAGACTTTTCTCTGCCTTTTCGATACTCTTTTCTTTGTCGAGATGAGTCTTGCTGAAGAATTTGTCAGCATAGCAGATTACCTTCTCCTCCATGGTTTCCGGCAGAAAATCCTGGTGAGGCAGTGGCAGTTGCTGCTTCTCGATCTGCTCTTTCGTGATGCCGGCACCGGTGTGGCGCTCGCATACCCGAGCATGTCGCTCATATCCTTCCTTGCGCAGCAGTTCGGCACCCAGTCGGCCATGACAGATGTAAGGCTGCGAACCGAAACAGTGAATGCCAGGAGCATCGGTCTGAAAGATTCCGATATCGTGAAGCATGGCTGCTTCCTCTATAAACCGGGCATCCAGATGCAGTTCGGGATGAGACGAAACAATCTGTAGCGCTTTTCGCGCTACAGATTGACTATGTGTGATGAGGATACGGCGAAGCTCCGTATCCTCAGGATAATACTTATCAATAATTGCTTGATAATCCATAAATTCAATGTTTACTCAGCGTTGCGCTCAATGTAAGCGATGACATCACCCTTGCGGATCTTGCTGCCCTGCTTAGCATTGATTTCCACGAGCTTACCACCCAAAGCGGCAGGTACAGTCTCAAACTCACCCCATGGAGCGAGGATGTAGCAGAAGGCATCACCTTCCTTGTACTCCTTACCGATGAATGGCTCTACAGCTGGCTGGCACTCGCCCTCGCCCTGGAACTCCCAGAAAATCTGACCGGCTACTGGTGCTACGATAGCATCAGCCTTGGCATGCTTGAACTCTGCGAGCTGAGCTGGAGTCAAGGTGCTGCCGAGCTTGGCATCCTTTGCCTTCTGGAGGTCAGCCAGGAAGTTCTTCTTAGCCTGACCGCTCTTGAAGTTGCGATACTGCTCTGGGTGCATAGCGAGCTCAAAGAGCTCCTCATCGTCCTGACCATACTCCCAACCGTTCTCGTCCATTTCCTTCTTGAAGTCGTCGAGTGCATTAGTAAGCAATGTATGAGCATCTACATCTGTAAACTCACGACCCTGCTTCTTGGCAAGCTCTACGAGTTCTGGGTCGATAGTTCCAGGAATCTTACCACTCTTACCGAGAATCATACCCCACATTGAGTCGTCCATCATTACGAAGCGGCCCTTGCCCTGCTCCATGGTGAGGAGGTTCATCAATGAGATGTTCTTTACATACTGGCTGAATGGTGTTACCAATGGAGGATAACCAACGCGTGGCCATACATACTCTACCTCGTCGAAGAGCTTGATCAGGAGGTCGTCCATAGACAACTCTTCCTCACCCTTCTTCTTGCGGATATTATTGATAGTCTGACGCATACCGCCGAGGTCAGCCATCATAGAACCCATCATACCGCCAGGGAGACCGCAACCGAGCAACAATGAAGACATGATCTTGTTACCTGGGTTGATGAAGTAGCCGAGCCACTCGTCGATGAACTCCTGAGTCATGGCACGAGCCTTCATGTAAGCGCTCATATTGATCTCAGGCACCTCAAAGCCCTCGTTCTTCAACATGCTGATGACAGAGATAACGTCTGGATGAACCTTACCCCATGACAATGGCTCGATGGCTGTATCGATGATGTCAGCACCATTGTTGCAGACCTCGAGGATAGAAGCCATAGAGAGACCAGGACCAGAGTGACCGTGGTACTGGATGATGATCTCAGGATACTTGTCCTTGATCATCTTGGTAAGCTTACCGAGGAATGCAGGCTGACCGATACCAGCCATATCCTTCAAGCAGATTTCCTCAGCACCGGCAGCGATGAGCTGGTCGGCGATGTTCATATAATATTCGAGTGTATGTACTGGAGAGTTGGTGATACAGAGTGCACACTGTGGAGTCATGCCACCTTCCTTAGCCCACTTGATAGAAGGAATGATGTTACGAACATCGTTCAAGCCATCGAAGATACGGGTGATGTTGGTACCCTGCTTAGCCTTTACCTTGTACATGAGGGCACGTACATCGTCTGGCACAGGATACATACGAAGAGCGTTCAATCCACGGTCGAGCATGTGAGTCTTGATGCCCACCTCGTTGAATGGCTTACAGAATGCACGAACTGCATCATTAGGATTCTCGCCAGCGAGGAGGTTAACCTGCTCGAAAGCACCACCATTGGTCTCTACACGGCTAAAGCAACCCATTTCAATGATAACTGGGGCAATCTTAGCCAACTGATCCTTACGTGGCTGGAACTTACCAGAACTCTGCCACATGTCTCGGTAAACGAGACTGAACTGAATTTTCTTCTTCATTCTTATTATTAAATTTCTTGTTTCCTAAATTTATATATAAAATAATGTGTATCTCCTGCCCCGAGCCTCATTACAAGCCAAGGCATTCTATACCAAGGTGCAAAATTAGACAAAAAATTCGAGAAATCAGTCATTTCCCACAATTTATTATGGTTTCGGCACTGAAATTATTAATTATTAACTCACTTGCGTAGAGCCAAAGGTACAGGGCTGTTATGTTTCACCAAGCTAATATCCATACGCCCTGAAAGGGCAAAAGCTTTCCCTAAACACAAACTTTTAAAGCGAAAACAACAAAAAATGGCCGTAAAATTTTGTATTGTCTGCTTTTCTCAGTATCTTTGCATCCGTTTTTGAAATTTAGTTCAATCAATAGGATAATACAAAAAAACAGATATGACAAATAATACGAACAAGCACACCTTGCCAATCTGGACAGAGGTGGAATACACAGCATTATGTAAGAACCCGTATCTATCTACTCCTTTCTTCATCCCAAAGGAATCGAAGGTTTTCCTTTGCAAGGAAGACGGAAGCAGAGAGGAACAGAGAATGATCTTCCTGGTCTTCAAATCTACTGCTGCCGCAGAAGAGGAAGAATGGGAAGATGACCCAATGCCGGGAGAAATGTGGGTAAAACCTCTGGAAGATGATGATACCGAGGTATATGAACCTGCCAAGGTTATCTATCTGGGACAGGACATCGATGATTTCATCCAGGTGACCAGCGAGGACGAAAACACCATCACTTTTGATATCTACTGGCGCCATGGCGACGTGAAGGTAGAAAAGGCGGAGAAGACCGACGACGGCTTCGTCTGCAAGAAGGAGGACTTCGGTGACGAAGGCTTGCGCCTTACTCTGATTCCGGAAGAGGGAAATCCTTTCTCTCTCAATATTCAGATTCCATACATCGGCTTCTCGCTCTACGACAGTGAGGGCAACAAGGTACACAATGAACTGGAGGTGGCTCACGACAAGGTAGATGAGTATCGCTATGAATTTGTAGGTGATGACAACAACGACCGCTTCACCTTGCAGTTGGACGACAACAAACTGGTTTATATCTGCGTGCTCCGTCATGAGGATGCCCAGCTGGTGGTTCGCGACCAGCGCCAGCGCCTTGCCGTAGTAGATCAGATTCCGTCTGAGGGAAAATTGAGCGAGTTGATGATGAATGCCCATTCTGCCCTGATCAAGAACAAGAACTACCGCTGGCGCATCAACATTGCCGGCAGCAGCATCACCCACGAGGTGGAACTGGAGATTACCCCAGAAAGTCTCGTTGCCTTCATCAAGGAGCAGATGGCAAAGGGCATCGACATTGATACCCTGGGACAGAGCCTCATTGCCATGGAGCAGAAGTATGCCTTCCAGTGGTTCTGGCTGAAGGACAGCGACTGGAGCCATGATGATCCGATGTTCGACATGTTCATGAACCAGCTTGTAGCTTTCTCGTATGTAAGCCAGAAGCCTATCCAGGGCGACCAGTTGCAGGCTCGCAACAACAAGCGCAAGATCAAACGTTGCGCCAAGCTCATCAAGGCTCACCAGAAGGGCGAGATCAGCCTTTGGGATGAGGATGAGGAGCAGCGCAAGGAGATTCTCCATCTCTTCAGCACCTTCCACAGTCCTTTCGTAGAGATTCTGGAGTCATTGAAGGATGAAGAAACTGAAGAAGAAGCATAAAATATAATGAGAGAGGGTGCGTCATAAGTCCATGACGCCCCCTCTTCTTATAGCCTAAAATTGTTGTTTTTAATTGAAAATAACGCCTAAGAAAGCAAAAAATAGCAGAATGATGCTTTTATTTTGAGTTTC